>JANYEY010000105.1 GCA_025359685.1 Sphingomonadaceae bacterium
GCACTCGCCGCCTTGGTCGCAGATCGGGCAATCGAGCGGGTGGTTGATGAGGAGGAACTCCATCACCCCCTCGCGCGCTTTCTTGACCATCTCGCTGTCGGTTTTGATCACCTGACCGTCGGTGGCGGGCAGCGCGCAGCTCGCCTGCGGCTTGGGCGGCCCCGGCGCGACCTCGACCAGACACATCCGGCAATTGCCCGCGATGCTCAGCCGCTCATGGTAGCAGAACCGCGGGATTTCCTTCCCCGCCAGCTCGCACGCCTGGAGCACGGTTGCTCCGGCGGGAACTTCGAGTTCGATGCCGTCTACGGTGACTTTAGGCATTAGTTCTTACCACTCGTTGACTGGACGGGGGACGGCGACTTGACCGGCCACAAGGCCATTCCGCGATAAAGCGCCTGGGCCAAATAAGATCGAACCGCCGCTGCATCCATCTGGAACTTGTAGCCCTGGATGAGGCAAGGACCGAGTACGGGCTGGAGCTGGGTGATTGCCAGCCCTTCCTCCCTGCTGCGCGGGAAGGTGCGAAGCAGCTTGTCCGCCTGCTCCGGGGCTGCGGCAACCACACATTGCGCCAGATCATGCGCTACCAGTTCGGAGGCAGTATAGCCTTCGGCTTTTACCCCGATCCATTCTTTGGGCAGCGCCATGCTGGTGTGATCGATCAGCTCGAAGTGTGGCGCCTGGGGGTTCGCGTTCAGATAGAATTCTTCGGCAAGACTACCGCGCAGTTGAGCAAATCCGATTCCCATCGCCGGTCGAACATCGGTCAGGCAGTGTTCCATGACCCGCATCAACGCCCTGCCGACCCGGCCTTCGACCGTCGACCCCGGCAGCGAGTTGACCATTGATTTGGCATAGCTGGAATTCAGACGAATGGCACAGCCCGAGACGCGTTTGAGCTCTCTGGCTCCGTCAATGTAGTCCTTCGCATCAGGGATGCCGACGATTTCGCTGCTGCTGGTCGGGATTTGAGCGACCGCGGGCGAAGTGGTGGCAAGAAGCAATGCAAGAAATGCTGCTCCCCCATCCCAAATGCAGGCTCTTGCATTGACCTTCAGCATCAGCGCCGCCCCCCGGTCTGTGCCAGCGAAGCGTATGCCCGATGAAAAATCGCCTCGGACAGTGCGCCCCGGACTTCAGCGGGCTTACCACGGAGTTCATAGCCGACGCTTAGGCACTGCCCTAAAGAGGAGTTCAGTGCTGCAAAGGCATCAGTTTCTACAGCGCTGCCTGGCCGCGTCTGGATTAGCCTGGCTATCCCGTCAGGATAGGTCGCGGCAACGCAAACCGCCATTTCGTCCATCGGGCGCGGCCGCCCGCTGACCAGAAACCAGTTCGCGGTATAGGTCTTTTCACGCGGCAGTGCCGGCAAACGCGCGAGACCGCCGGGGCGGCGCAGCAAAGCCTCGGCGACTATCCCGCGAAGTTTTCCCGGATTCACGCTGTAGGCGGTCAGAAACATGCCCGACTCCATATCCGAACGCTTACCGCAGCGCGGCTCGGCAGCTAGATCGGTGGCAGCAGCACGGAAATTACCCTCACCGTCAGCAGCAAGCAGCCGTTCCATCTTGGGTACATCACGCTTCGCCAGACAGGCGACATAGCTGCGCAGCAGGCTATCGTCGGCCTGACTGGCAGTGGTGGCGCTGGCCAGCACAAGTGATGCAGCCAGCAGGCTCACTCAGCCGCCTCCCTTACGCGCTCGCCAATCCGCCGTTCCAGCTCGGGGCGGAAGTGCTTGATCAAACCCTGGATCGGCCACGCCGCCGCATCGCCCAGCGCGCAGATGGTGTGGCCTTCGACCTGCTTGGTGACCTGCTGCAGCATGTCGATTTCTTCGACCTCGGCATCGCCGGTGCGCAGCCGTTCCATCACCCGCCACATCCACCCGGTGCCCTCGCGGCAGGGGGTGCATTGCCCGCAGCTTTCGTGTTTGTAGAAGTACGAGAGCCGGCTGATCGCGCGGACGAGGTCGGTCGACTTGTCCATCACGATCACCGCCGCGGTGCCGAGGCCCGAGCCCACTTCCTTGCAGCCATCGAAGTCCATCGGCATGTCGGGGCACATGTGGCCCGGGACCAGCGGTACCGACGATCCGCCGGGGATCACCGCGAGCAGATTGTCCCACCCACCGCGAATCCCGCCGCAGTGCTTCTCGATCAGCTCGCGGAACGGAATGCTCATCGCTTCTTCGACCACGCAGGGCTTTTCGACGTGCCCGGAAATCTGGAACAGCTTGGTGCCCTTGTTGTTCTCCCGCCCGAAGCTGGAGAACCACGAGGCGCCGCGCCGCAGGATCGTGGGGGCAACCGCGATGCTCTCGACATTGTTGACCGTGGTCGGGCAGCCATAGAGCCCCGCGCCGGCCGGGAACGGCGGTTTCAGGCGCGGCTGGCCCTTCTTGCCTTCAAGGCTTTCGATCATCGCGGTTTCTTCGCCGCAGATATAGGCGCCCGCGCCGCGGTGGACGAAGACGTCGAAATCGTAGCCCGATTTGCACGCGTTCTTGCCGATGAGGCCAGCGTCATAGGCCTCCTGCACGGCGGCGAACAGCACTTCGGCCTCACGGATATATTCGCCGCGCACATAGATATAGGCGGCGCGCGCGCGCATCGCGTAGCCCGCGACCAGCGCGCCTTCGATCAGCTTGTGCGGATCGTGGCGGAGGATTTCGCGGTCCTTGCAGCTGCCCGGCTCGCTCTCATCGGCGTTGATCACCAGGAAGCTCGGGCGGCCGTCCTTCGATTCCTTGGGCATGAACGACCACTTGAGGCCCGTGGGGAACCCCGCCCCGCCGCGTCCGCGCAGGCCCGATGCCTTCATGTCATCGATGATCGCATCCTGCCCGCGCGCCATCAGCGCCTTGGTATCATCCCAATCGCCCCGCTTGCGCGCAGCCGCCAGCGTCCACGGCTGGAAGCCATAGAGGTTGGTGAAGATGCGGTCTCTATCAGCGAGCATCGATCTCGCCCTTTCTCCGGCCCAAACCGAATGCAAGGATTAAGGAGCCCAACCCAATCAGCCTAAACGCATAGTCTCCGCCGTTGATCATCTTCATTGCACCGATGGCAAAGAACACGATCGACAACGCAAAAAACAGTTTCGAGCCTTTCATCACCATTCCCCCCGGTAATCGTGATTGGCCTTGACCATTTCCTTGAGCGAAGTCGGCCCGCCGCTGGGCTCGCTGGTGTGGCGGCCCGGTTCTTGCGTGCCTTCCTTGGGCGAGCCGCCTGCGGCCAGCGCGTCGAGCACTGCGTCGAGCCGTTCCACGGTCAAGTCTTCGTAATTGCCATCATTGATCTGGACCATCGGGGCGGAGGCGCAGTTGCCCATGCATTCGACTTCGGTCAGCGTCCACAGGCCATCATCGCTGACGTGGCCGATGCTCATGCCGCGCTTTTTGCAGGCGGCCATGATCTCGTCCGAACCGCGCAGCATGCACGGGGTGGTGCCGCAGACCTGGACGTGGAATTTGCCGACCGGGACCAGATTGTACATGAAATAGAAGGTCGCGACCTCGACCACCCGGATAACCGGCATGTCGAGATACTTGGCGACATATTCCATCACCGGGATCGGCAGCCAGCCTTGCGTATTTGTCTCCGCGCCGACCTGCCGCTGGGCCAGATCGAGCAGCGGCATCACCGCCGACCGCTGCCGCCCATCGGGATAGCGCGCGACGATGATCTTGGCCTGCTTGGCGTTGTCCTTCGACCACGCAAAGCCGCCCCACCGCGCGCGCAGTTCGGGAGTGTCGGGGGCGAGTTGACGGTCAGCCATTATTGATCAGTCACTTTTGCGATGTTGGTTATCGGAGGAGGTGCACCGAAGGCAAAATCCACACCCTCGATTTGTGCCTCATCGCTCACGACAAAATCGACTGAATTCGTTGGCTCACCGACACAGCGCATCTGCAAGGTGACCAAATTCGAAGACAAGAAAGTGACGCCGCTCATCACGCATTTGCTTAGCAAAAGCAGCATGCCGTCAATAGCAAGCGGTCGCTTGGCCTGACCGTGATCCAGCGATTGCAAACCTTGAATCTGGGCGCCCGGAACTACCAACTTTTGAAAGGTGCTAGTGTCGTTGCGCAATGCAGCAGAGCTCAATCGAAAAACCGCAGCCATGGATTCTAGGTTATAGTTGTTCGCACTCAAATTGACGGGACCAGCGGTAGCAGCTGACGCCATAAAACCGATAGCGAATGCAGTTTGCACAACCCTCACCGGTCACACTCCCCGAACACCACATCGATTGCCCCAATGATCGCCGTGACATCAGGCAGCATGTGGCCCTTGGACATGAAGTCCATCGCCTGCAGGTGGCTGAACGCAGTCGGGCGGATCTTGCAGCGGTAGGGTTTGTTCGATCCGTCCGAGACGAGGTAGACGCCGAATTCGCCCTTGGGGCTTTCGGTCGCGACATAGACTTCGCCCGCCGGGACGTGGAAGCCCTCGGTGTAGAGCTTGAAGTGGTGGATCAGCGCTTCCATCGACTGCTTCATCTCGGCGCGCGCGGGAGGCGTGACCTTGCGGTCCTGGCTGCACACCGGGCCTGAAGGCATCTCGGCGAGGCACTGCTTCATGATCTTGGCCGACTGGCGCACTTCCTCGACCCGCACCATGAACCGGTCGTAGCAGTCCGAATTGGTGCCGACCGGGATCTCGAAATTCATCCGGTCATAGACGTCGTAAGGCTGGCTCTTGCGCAGGTCCCACGGGATGCCCGCGCCGCGGATCATCGGGCCGGAAAAGCCCCAGGCGAGCGCGTCGGCCTTGCTGACCACCGCGATATCGACGTTGCGCTGCTTGAAGATGCGGTTGTCGACCACCAGGCTCATCGCGTCTTCGAACAGGCGCGGCAGGCGGCCATCGAGCCACTCGCCGATATCG
>JANYEY010000013.1 GCA_025359685.1 Sphingomonadaceae bacterium
GCGACGCGCTTGCCGGCGAAATAGTCTGCGCTCTGCACCGCATCGGGGCCTTCGGCGGTGGCCTTGACCAGCTTAACGTCGGGCACTTTGTCGCCAACTGCGATCGTCATGTTCATTTCTCCGTCTGCATGGGGGTTGTCTGCCGCGACGAATATAGGGCCGGAACCGCAGCCTGCAACGGCACCGCGCATGCTTAATTTCGCTTTACTCCCCCGCTTTAAGATTGAGTAAACCGGTCAGCCCATGGTGCTTCTTGCGGGGACGGGCCCGCCGGGAGACTACAGATGACGATCAAGGGGTTCGCGGCCTGTGTGGCCGCAGCGGGCATGGTTATATCCTTTCCAGCCGCAGCTGGAGGCATGGGCCAGTCCGAGAAGATTCGCCGGCTCGACATCATGCTCATGGTTACCGGGCTGCGCTGCCGCAACACGCCGGACAATTTCAACAGCGAATATGGCCGGTTCACGACCAATCACTTGGGCGAGCTTAACGCTGCGGCGCGCGATCTGAAGGCGCAGTATGCCGTGCAGTACGGTCCAGGCCGGGCATCCGACAAGGCACTCGACAAGTTCAGCACGCAGATGGCCAATCAATATGGTCAGGGCCATCCGTGGCTCAATTGCGGGCAGTTGAAGCATGTCGCCGGGACGCTGGCAGACATGCGCGGCATGCAGCCACTGGTCGAAGCGGCGGATGGCCTGCTCGACGACGGCGCGCACCAGATGGCCTGGCTGCGCTGACCAGAGCTTCCCGCCGCTCCCAGCGGAACGGCGGGACGGGGGCGGTGGATCGGGGGCAGGATTGAGACCAAATCTTTCCGGTTCGGGTGAAGCATGCGCCGGCGAGCGGGCCGGCGGGACGCTTCACCACCGCTCCCGCGCGGTCTTTGCGGGTTCGGAAATCATATAAAGCAATCTTTATATTTGCCTCGAGCCGGGCACGAGGCTAAGGGCGGCGTCATTGGCAGGCACCGCCGTTTCCGTTTGTCGGCATGGTGCCTGTACCGTTTTTCACAGGAGCATACCGCCGTGGCCACCCTTGCTGCCCCAGCCAATGATTATGTTGTCGCCGACCTTGGCCTCGCCGAATTTGGTCGCGCCGAAATCCGTATCGCCGAAACCGAAATGCCCGGACTGATGGCTCTGCGCTCGGAATTCGGTGCGTCACAGCCCTTGAAGGGCGCGCGCATCACCGGTTCGCTGCACATGACGATCCAGACCGCAGTGCTGATCGAAACGCTGACCGCGCTGGGCGCCGATGTGCGCTGGGCCACCTGCAACATCTTCTCGACGCAAGACCATGCCGCCGCCGCAATCGCTGCAACCGGCGTTCCAGTGTTCGCGATCAAGGGTGAGAGCCTGGCGGATTACTGGGACTATGTCGGCAAGATCTTCGATTGGGACGTGGACGGCAACGGCCAGACCGCCAACCTGATCCTCGACGATGGCGGCGATGCCACCATGTTTGCGCTGTGGGGCGCACGGCTTGAAGCAGGCGACACGATGCCCGAACCCAGCAACGCCGAGGAAATCGAGTTTCAGCGCGCGGTCAAGGCCTTCGTCAAGGCCCGGCCGGGCTACATCACCATGTCGGTCGCGCACATCAAGGGCGTGTCGGAAGAGACCACCACTGGCGTCCACCGCCTCTACCAGATCGCCAAGGACGGCAAGCTGCCGTTTCCCGCGATCAACGTGAACGACAGCGTCACCAAGTCGAAGTTCGACAACCTCTATGGCTGCAAGGAATCGCTGGTCGACGCGATCCGCCGCGCGACTGACGTGATGCTGGCCGGCAAGGTTGCCTGCGTCGCCGGGTTCGGCGATGTCGGCAAGGGCTCGGCCGCTTCGCTGCGGCAGGGCGGCGCGCGGGTGATGGTCACCGAAGTCGATCCGATCTGCGCGTTGCAGGCGGCGATGGAAGGCTATGAAGTCGTCACGATGGAAGAAGCGGTGACCCGCTGCGACATCTTCGTTACCGCCACCGGCAACGAAGACGTGATCACTGCCGAGCACATGAAGGCGATGAAGCCGATGGCGATCGTCAGCAACATCGGGCATTTTGACAGCGAGATCCAGATCGCCGCGCTCGACAACTACAAGTGGACCGAAGTGAAGCCCGGCACCGACCTGGTCGAGTTTCCGGACGGCAAGCAGATCATCGTCCTCGCCAAGGGCCGCCTGGTCAACCTGGGCTGCGCCACCGGCCACCCCAGCTTCGTCATGTCAGCCAGCTTCACCAACCAGACGCTCGCCCAGATCGAGCTGTGGACCAAGGCTGCGCAGTACAAGAACGAAGTCTATGTCTTGCCCAAGCACCTCGACGAAAAGGTCGCCGCGCTGCACCTCGAAAAGCTCGGCGTGAAGCTGAGCAAGCTGACCAAAAAGCAGTCGGACTACATTGGCGTTCCCGAGCACGGGCCGTTCAAGCCGGATCACTACCGCTACTAAATCGATGTCATCCCGGGTCCGTCCTGGGATGACAACGTGCCGCCTTGCCATTCGCCCGCCTCGCGCATAGCGATGGACCGATGACGCTCACCCCCAACGCGCTGGTCTTGCTAGGCTTGCTGCTCGCGGCCTGGACCATAGCCGCGCTGTGGGCCCTGCTCGGCGCGCGGGCTCGGGTGCGCAAGGCCGAAGCTGGGCAGCGCCATGCCCGGCGGCTCGCCCGGATGGTCGATGAAAGTCCGGCCTTGCCGCTGCTGGTTCGCGTCGACGGCAAGATCGAGGCGCCGCAGCGGCTGGCCAACTGGCTCGGGCTGGAAACGGTCCCGCAGTTCCTGACCGAACTCGATGGCGGCCGCATCGATGGCGGCGGCGGGGGGCTGACCACGGAACAGCTCGATGAACTGACCGAAGCGGTGCGCGTCACCCAGCGCACCGCCAAACCATTCCGCATGGTCGTCACTCCGCGCGGGTCGAAGCGCAGCCTCGCACTTCGCGGGCATCTGGCTGACCCGCAGGTCTCACCTGGCGGGGCCGCGCTGGTCTGGCTGTTCGACTTTTCCGACAGCGAGAGCGAGCTGGTCCAGCTGCGCGACGAGGCCGCGCGCGCGCAGGGCGATTTTTCCGCGCTGGTCGGCCTGATCGAGGCCGCGCCGATGCCGATGTGGTTCCGCGGCCCCGAAGGTGAACTGCGGCTGGTCAACCACGCATACGTCCGCGCCGTCGGCGGCGAGGACGCGCGGCAGGTGGTGGCCGACGGGACCGAGCTGATCGAAAGCTTCGAAGGCCTCACCGCGCCGCAGGTTGCCCTGCAGGCTGCGGCCAAGGAGCTGCCGATCGAGCGAATGGTGTCGGCCACGATTGATGGGCAGCGCCGTGCGCTGAGGGTTTCCGACCTGCCGCTCGGCAGCGAAGGCGTGGCCGGATACGCGGTTGACGTCGAAGAAATGGAAGAGCTTGGCCGCTCGCTGCGCGCCTTCCGCGATGCCCAGCGCGCGATGCTCGATCAGCTTGCTGCAGGCGTTGCGCAGTTCGATGCCAAGCGCCAGCTGGTCTTCGCCAACCCGCCGTTCCAGCGCACTTTCGCGCTGACCCCCAAGGTCCTGCTCGACCAGCCACCGTTCGAACGTTTGCTCGATCTGGCGCGCGATGGCGGGCGGGTGCCCGAGGCGCGTGATTTCCCGGCCTGGCGGCGCGAGCGCGCGGGCTGGTTCACCGCCGGCGCGGTGCAGGAGGAAGCCTGGGTCCTGTCCGACGGCACGCACCTGCGCGTGGTCGCCCAGCCGCTGCCCGATGGCGGGCTGATCCTGATCGCCGAGGACCGCACCGAGCAGCTACGGCTCTCGGCGGTCCGCGATACCTTGCTGCGGACCCGCACCGCCACCTTCGACAGCCTGTTCGAATCGGTCGCGGTGTTCGCGCCTGATGGCAAGCTCCAGCTGTGGAACCGGCGGTTTGCGGCCGACTGGGGTCTTGAGGACAACTTCCTCGATGAGCATCCGCGGATAGAATCGCTGCTTGAAAAGATCGCCCGGCGTCTCGCCAAGCCGATCAAGGCCAAGCAGGTTGGCGATGCGGTGCGCGCCGCGACGCTGGACCGCAAGCAGACGTCGGGGCGGGCAGTGCTGGCGGATGGCCGCACGCTCGAATTTGCCGGGGTTCCGCTGCCCGACGGCAATGGCCTGCTCACCGTGCTCGACGTCACCGATTCGGAGAAAGCCGCCGAGGCGCTTAAGCAGCGCGCCGCCGCGCTCGAAGAAGCCGACGCGATGAAGACCCGTTTCCTCGCCAACATGAGCTATGAATTCCGCACGCCGCTGACCTCGATCGGCGGGTTTGCCGAACTGCTCGAAGCCGGGCTGGGCGGCGATCTGTCCGATGCCGGCAAGGAATACATCGCCGCGATCCGCCAGTCAGTCGACCGGCTGGGCGAACAGATCGAATCGGTGCTCGACCTGTCGCAAAGTGAGGCCGGGATGCTCCCGCTCGCCCAGGACGAGATTGAACTGCTGCCGTTCGTCCAGGACCTCGCCGAAGACCGCGCGGCGCGCATTTCCGCCGCCGGTCTGACGCTTGACCTGCGCGGTGACAAGAGCGCGGGGCGCATCGTCGGGGATCGGCGGCGACTGGGCCGGGCAATCGGCCACCTGATCGACAACGCCGTGGCCGCTACGCCCCACGGCGGGCGCGTGTTGGTTGAAATTGGCGGGCACAAGGGCAAGGCGCGAGTGGTCATCTCCGACAACGGCGCCGGGATGGACGCGGCTACGCTGGCCCGCGCGCTCGAAGGGATCAAGGTCAGCGCCGATGGCAAGCATGTCGAGCGGCGTCAGGGGATCGGCCTGCAACTCGCCCGCCGCCTGATCGAAGCGCACGGCGGCAACCTCGAGCTGTTGTCGGAGCCGGGGCAGGGCACTGCGGCAATCGTCGAGCTGCCGTGAAGGTGTCGCTGCCTGATCTTGTCGCCACCGCGGCATTCGGCGCGCGCATCGCTGCTGCCTTGAAGCCCGGTGACGTGATCGCACTGTCAGGCGGTCTAGGCGCGGGCAAGACCACGCTCGCGCGCGCGATCATCGCTGCGCTCGGACATGCGGGTGAGGTGCCGTCGCCAACTTTCGCGATCCTTGAACCCTATGATGCCCCGCCGCTGCGCCTGCCGCTGGTCCATGCCGACTTCTACCGACTAGAGGATCCCGCCGAGCTGGAAGAGCTGGGGCTGGACGATTACCGCGAAGGCGCGGTTCTGATCGCAGAATGGCCTGAGCAGGCCGGCGGGTTCGCGCACGAACCTGCATGTCTGTCGATCCGGCTCGAACCTGCGGAGAGTGGTCGGATAGCCATTGTCGAGCCGGGGCAAGATTGGCTAGGGCGGCTGCCATGAGTGCAGATCTTCCCGCCGGTGTGGACAATTTTCTGGAACAGGCCGGATGGGGCGGGGCCGAGATTGCCGCGCTGCCCGGCGATGCCTCGTTCCGGCGCTATTTCCGGATCAATCTAAATGGCAAGAGCGCGATGCTGATGGACGCACCGCCGCCCAATGAAGATCCCGAACCTTACCTGCGCGCCGCCAAGTGGCTTGACGCCAACAACCTGCGTGCCCCGTATATCTACGCCGAGGATGCCGCGCGCGGGCTGGTCCTGATCGAAGATTTCGGCGAGGTGCGGATGCGCGAATACCTTGACCAGTGGCCCGGCGACGAGCGCGGCATCTATACCACTGCGGTCGATACGCTGGTCGAACTGCACCGGCTGCCATCAGGGCCGTTCCTCGATTACTCAATGGCCGAATACAAGCGCGAGGCGAAGCTGTTCACCGAATGGTATTGCCCCGCGCAGGGCCTGACCGTGGACGAACCGGGCTATGTCTGCGCTTGGGAACAGACGCTGGGCGAACTGCTCCCACGGCAGCGCGATGGGGTCTGCGTCCTGCGTGATTATCACGCCGAAAACATCATGTTGCTCGGCAGTCTTGAGAAACAGGGTTTGCTCGATTTCCAGGATGCGTTGGCCGGGCACAAGGCCTATGACCTTGTCTCGCTGCTGCAGGATGCGCGCCGCGACGTTTCACCCCAGCTCGAAGCCGAGATGTTCGATTACTATGTCCGCAAGACCGGCGAAGGTGCGGAATTCCTTGGCGACTACGCGCGGCTTGGGGCGCAGCGCAACGCCAAGATTGTCGGCATTTTCGTGCGGCTGTCGAAGCGCGATGGCAAGCCGCGCTATCTCGATTACATCCCGCGGGTCTGGGCGCTGCTCGAACGCGATCTGACGCACCC
The DNA here is from genome assembly GCA_025359685.1 of Sphingomonadaceae bacterium. GTDB lineage: Bacteria > Pseudomonadota > Alphaproteobacteria > Sphingomonadales > Sphingomonadaceae > Novosphingobium. The sequence goes on from JANYEY010000013.1 coordinate 6,221, forward strand.
GGCGCTGGCGCCGGTGGCGGCGTGGTTCAAGGCCAATATCCCGCAGCATTTGCGTGAGGCCAGCGGAGGCAAATGGCCGCAATGACCATGCCCGGCACCGCGATGATCATGGCCGCAGGCAAAGGCACGCGGATGATGCCGCTCACCGCCGACCGGCCCAAGCCGCTGATCGAGGTTGCTGGGACCACGCTGCTCGATCACGTGCTCGATCTGCTGCGCGATGCCGGGATTGGCAGGATCGTGGTCAACGTCCATTACTTCCCGGAAATGATCGAGGCGCACCTGGCAGCCAATGCCGGCGACTTCGACGTCTCAATCTCGGACGAGCGCGGGCTGCTGCGCGATACCGGCGGGGGGCTGATCAAGGCGCTGCCGCTGATTCCGGACGATCCGTTTTTCTGCATCAATGCCGACAACTGGTTTGCCGATACTCAAGTCCACGCGCTGCACCGGATGGCTGAGGTCTGGGATGCCGGGCGGATGGACGTGCTGATGCTGGTGGTTCCGTTCGAACGCGCTGGCAACACGCAGGGGATTGGCGATTTCGACATTGACGAGCATGGCCGCCTGTCTCGCGACGGGCCGCGCCGTGAACGGCCCCATGTCTGGACGGGAATTCAGCTGATTGCCAGGCATTTGGTCACCGATCCTCCGGGCGACGTATTCTCGACCAATATTTTCTGGGACCGGGCGATTGCCGCAAAGCGCTGTTTCGGCCTGGTGCATGACGGAGACTGGTTCGATGTCGGCTATCCTGCGGCGATCGGGATGACCGAAGCCCGGCTGGCCAGTGCCTGAGGCGCCGCGCCTTCAGGTCTATTCAATCGCGGCGCACCGCGGCTTTGCCGATGCTCTCGTTGCGGGCCTGATCCCGCGCTACGCACACCGCGACTTCGGCTTGGCGCGGCTCACTCTGCTGCTCCCGAGCAGCCGCGCGATGCGCACCGTGACCGAGGCGTTTGTGCGGCTTTCGGGCGGTGGCATGTTGTTGCCGCGCATGGCTGCGGTGGGCGACCTCGATCTCGATGAAACGCTCGGTCCGCTGCTCGATCCGCTTGGCGCGGGCAGCGAAGTGCCGCCTGCCGCCGATTCCACGCGCCGCTGGCTGCGTCTGGCCGAATTGCTGGCCGAGCAGATGGCGCGGCAACCAGAGCGGCGCGCGCCCAAGGCGGCAGGTTTGCTGCAACTGGCCTTCGAAACCGGACGGACGATGGACCGGCTGGCGATCGAGGGGATCGAGTTCGAGGACCTGATCGAGCAGCGGATTGCCGGGATCGTTGGCGAACAATCGAAGCATTGGATCGATTCGACCCGTGATTTCGCCGCGGTGCTCGCGCGCTGGCGCAGCGAACTGGCCGCGCGCGGTGAGGTTGACGCCCCAGTCCGGCGCAACCTGCTGTTCGACCATGCCGCGCAGCGCTGGCAGGCCGTGCCGCCGCCCGGACCGATCGTCGCCGCCGGGGTGACCAGCGCTTCGCCTGCGCTGGCGCGGCTGCTGCGCGTCATCGCCGGGCTGCCCAATTCGGCGGTGATCCTGCCCGACCTCGACCTCTCGCTTGATGACGAGGTGTGGGACTCGCTCGGTTCCGCCGGGATTCCCGCCGAGGGGGAGGAAACGCCAATCGGGGCAGCGGATGCGGTGACACACCCGCAGTATCACCTGAAGCTGCTGCTCAACCGGATGGGTGTGGCCCGCGCTGAGGTCGATCCATGGCACCGCGCCGGGCTTGCCGCCGCGCCGCCCGAACGCAGCCGTGCGATCTCAAATCTGTTCCTGCCGCCCAGCGCCAGCGCGCGCTGGGTTGACCTGCCCGCCAGCGAACGACGCCTGGCTGGCGTACGCCTGATGCAGACCGCGCACCCCGGCGAAGAAGCGCAAGCGATCGCGATCCTGCTGCGCGAGGCGCTGGAAATGCCCGAACGCCGCGCCGCGCTGATTACCCCCAATCGCGGGCTCGCCGCACGGGTGGTGGCGCACTTGAAGCGCTGGCAAATCGTTGCCGATGACACGGCCGGTGTGCCGCTGCCGCAGACTGCGCCGGGGCGGGTGCTGCTGCTCCTTGCCGAAGTGATCGCGACTCAAGCCGCGCCGGTGCCCTTGCTCGCGCTGCTGGTTCATCCGCTGGTCGGGGTTGCAGTCAATCGTGCCGATTGGCTCGGCCATGCCCGTACGCTCGATCTGGCGCTGCGCGGCCCGCGCCGCGTGCCGGGTCTTGATTCCCTGTCCGAAGTGATTGGCGCGAAAGCGGAACCTGCGCTGCAGGCGTGGTGGGACGCAACAGCTGCAGTCCTCGCGCCTCTGCTGGCCTTGCCCGACACGTTGCCGCTGGGCGAAGCGCTGGGTGCACTGGCGGGCGCGGCTGAGGATTTGGCAGGCGACGCGCTGTGGAGCGGCGCTGCCGGACGCGAGCTTTCTGCTTGGCTCGAAGACCTGCGCGGCGCTGCCGCCGAAGTCGGCACCCGGCTTGCTCCCGTTGACCTTCCCGGCATGCTGCGCGGGGCGATGGACCGGGTCGCGGTTCGGCCGGCCTGGGGCGGCCATCCGCGGCTCGCGATCTACGGTCTGCTCGAAGCACGGATGAGCCGCGCCGACCTGGTGATCTGCGCTGGCCTTACCGAAGGAACCTGGCCAGCCAGTCCGTCACCCGATCCACTCTTGCCGCCTGCTGTTCTGCGCGCGCTCGGCGTGCCGGGTGCCGATCACCGCATCGGACTGGCCGCGCACGATCTCGCCGGAGCCCTCGGCGCGCCTGAAGTGGTGCTGAGCTGGGCCACCCGCGATGAAGGCGGGCCGGTCATCCCCAGCCGCTTTGTGCTGCGTGTCGAAGCCTTGCTGGGCGAACAGCTGGCCAGAGAGCACCGCGAACTTCGCGCGGTCGACCTTGCCCGCCGGCTCGACCGTACCACCGCGGCCGCGTCTTATCCGCGTCCGGAGCCGCGGCCCAGCGCCGCGCAGCGCGACGTGCCCTTGGCAGTTACCGCGATCGATCGGCTGCGCAGCGATCCCTACCAGTTCTACGCCTCGGCAATCCTGCGGCTGCGCGTCCTTGATCCGATCGATGCCGAACCTTCGGCGGCGTGGAAGGGGCAGGTGGTGCACAAAGTGCTCGAACGTTGGCACCGGGCTGGCGGCGGGGCGGGCGAGCTGCTGGCGATTGCCTCGGAAGAACTGAACCAGATGCGCGCACACCCGCTGGTCCGCTCGCTATGGTGGCCGCGCCTCGCCAAGGGGCTGGAATGGATTGACGCCGAGATTTTAGCGTTGGCCACTGAAGGCAGGCAGCCACTAAAGAGCGAATACGACGGCCAAATTACGTTCGACGGAGTGAAGGTTCACGGGCGCATCGACCGGCTTGATCGACTGGCAGACGGGCGCCTTGCCGTAGTGGATTACAAGACCGGTCAGGCTCCTTCCAATGCGATGGTCGAGGCCGGTTTTGCATTGCAGCTTGGCGCGCTTGGACTGATTGCCGAACGGGGCGGTTTTCTTGGGGTTGCGGGTGAAGCAGCGGCATTCGAATATTGGTCGCTGGCCAAGAGCGACAAGAGCGCGACTCAATTTGGCAAGCGGACCAGCCCGATCGCAGGGGAACTTGGCCGAACGGGCGTGCCATTCGAGGACTTCCTCGACTTGACAGCACGCTACCTAACTGACGCAATCGAACGCTGGATCAAGGGTGACGAGGCGTTTGTGGCGCGGCTCAACCCGGACATCGGCGGTTTCAACCACTACGACCAGTTGATGCGGCTCGATGAGTGGCAAGCACGCAGCGAGGATCAGGCGTGAGCGGCGGCGACAAGCTCTTCCCGCTGACCGGCGAGCAGCACCCGGCGGTTGATCCGCAGGAGGTCGTGTGGCTTTCAGCCTCGGCCGGCACCGGCAAGACCCAAGTATTGTCGGCGCGGGTGTTGCGGCTGCTGCTGCAGGACGGGGTCAGCCCTTCGCAGGTGCTGTGCCTGACTTTCACCAAGGCCGGCGCGGCGGAAATGGCCTCACGCATCAACGCGGTGCTGGCGCGCTGGGTCCGCGCCCGGCCCGAGGCGCTTGCCGCCGATCTCAAGGCGATCGGTGCGGACTTCACTCCCGAAGCGCAGGCCCGCGCGCGGCGGCTGTTCGCCGAAGTCCTCGATTGCCCCGGCGGCGGGCTCAGGATCGATACGATCCACGCCTTCTCGCAGTGGCTGCTCGCAGCCTTCCCGCTTGAGGCGGGCCTCACGCCGGGCGCCAAGGCGATGGAGGACCGCGAGCGCGACCTGCTGCTGCGCGAGGTGCTCGGCGATATGCTCCTCGCCGCCGAGGCCGAGAACGATGTCGCCAGCCTGAAAACGATCGAGGACTTGTCGGTGCGGCTCGGGCCCGATGCGGTCGAGACCTGGCTGCTGCGCTGCGCCAAGGCGCTGCCGGTGTGGCAGGGCTCGGGCTGGCAGCCGCCGATGCTGCCGCGGGTCAAGCAGCTGATCGGCCTGCCGAGCGATGCCAGCGAAGCTGATCTGCCCGCGCTGTGCAGCGATGACGCGTTCGATGTCGAGGCGCTGCGCTTGTGCCTGTCCGCTTACCGCCAGTGGGGGGCCAAGACCGGGCAAGATGGCGCGGCGGTGATTGCCGATTGGCTGACGGCAGCGCCCGCGCGGCGGTTCGAACTGCTGCCCGATCTGCATAAGGTGCTGTTCACGCAGAAGGACACGGTGCGCAGCGTTACCAGTCTGGCCAAGTTCGAAGAGCATCTCGAACACGCCGCCTTGGCCGTGCTCGACGCCAGTCTGGCGGTGCGCGAGCGGCAGACGTTGCTCGCGCTCGCCGCCTGGCTCGCTCCCGCGCTCGAACTCGGGCGCAAGTTCGCGCTCGCGTGGGACGCGGCCAAGAACCGCGCCGGACTGATCGATTTCGATGACCAGATCCGCCTCGCTGCGGGTCTGCTCGGGACCAGCGCGCTCAGCGAATGGATCCGCTACAAGCTTGACCGGCGCTTCGATCACATTCTGGTCGACGAGGCACAAGATACCAATGAGGCGCAGTGGGAAATCATCCAGGCGCTGACCGGTGATTTCTTTGCCGGGCTGGGTCAGCACGGCGACAAGCTGCGCACCCTGTTCGTGGTCGGTGACTACAAGCAGGCGATCTTCCGCTTCCAGGGCACCAGCCCGGAGAATTTCGCCCGGGCCCGCGAACGGGTGCGCCGCGAGATGGATCAGCTGGCCGAAGGCGTGGCAGGCCTGCGCAGCGGTGCTGCGGTGCGTGAATTGCAGGATCTCGGTCTCGGAAAAAGCTTTAGAACTGCTCGGCAAGTTCTTGAATTCGTGGATATCGCAATCGAACGCATTGGTCCCGCCAGCTTTGGGTTGGCTGACGATGTCGTGAGCCATGTCGGCGAGGAACGCCCCGGGCAAGTGGTGCTGTGGGACGTGGTCGGCGGCGCCGCCGATGACGGCGGTGACGCCGCCAATGACAATACCGATGAGGGCGGCGAGACCTGGCTCGCCCCGACTGATCGCCAGCTTGCGGACAAGATCGCGCGGCAGGTGCGCGGCTGGCTCGATCACGGCTTCCCGCTGGTCAAGGGCGAGCCCGAAGGGACGGCGCGTCGCGCCAAGGCTGGCGATGTGATGGTGCTGGTGCGCAAGCGCAAGGCGCTCGCCGGGCTGATCGTGGCGCGGCTTCACGCCGCTGGGGTGCCGGTCGCCGGGGTTGACCGGTTGCGGCTTGCTGCGCCCTTGGGTGTGCGCGATCTGATGGCGGCGCTGCGCTTTGCCGCGCAACCGTTCGACGATCTTAACCTGGCCTGCCTGCTGACCTCGCCGCTGATCGGGTGGAGCCAGCAGGACCTGCTCGATCACGGTTACCGGCCCAAGGGCGTGCGGCTGTGGCGGCACTTGCTCGATCAGCGCGGCGGCGCACCGGTTGGCGACGCGCTTGAACTGCTGCTCGAACTGCTGGGCAAGGCCGATTACGATCCGCCGCAGGTGCTGCTCCACTGGATCCTGACCGGACCGTGGCAAGGCCGGCGCAAGCTGGTCGCGCGGCTTGGCAGCGAGGTTGGCGATCCGGTCGATGAACTGATCAATGCCGCCGGGGCCTTCGCCGCGAGCGAAGTGCCGAGCCTCCACATCTTCCTGCAATGGTTCGACGCGGGCGACGGCGAATTGAAGCGCGAAGCGGGCAAGGGCGCGGACGAGGTGCGGGTGATGACCGTCCACGGTGCCAAAGGCCTGCAGGCCCCGATCGTGATCCTGGCCGATGCGGCGGACAATCCCAGCGGGCCGCGCAATCGCCGCACATTGACGTTGCCCGATCCAGCGGCAGCGGCGAACGAGCCCGCCCGGCTACTGCCGCTGCCTCCGCTGGCCAGCGGGGACATGGCAGGGGTGATCGCCGAGGCCGATGCTGCCGCCAAGATCGCCGAAATGCAGGAGCATTGGCGGCTACTCTACGTCGCGATGACCCGCGCCGAAGAGGCCCTGTTTATTGCAGGCGCGCTCACCCCGCGCGAGAAGGAACCCGCGCCCGACAGCTGGTACGCCCGGCTGAAAGCGCTATTCGACGCCGACGAGCCGGAACCGGACGTGATCTGGGGCCGGTGCTGGATCCATGGCGCTGCTCCGGCGATTACGCCGCCACAGCGCGCAGCCGGTACGACCGAGCTTGGCCTGTTGCCGCCGTGGCTTGAACGCCCGGTTGCTTCCGAACCGCGCCCACCGCGCCCGCTCGCGCCGTCTTCGCTCGGGCAGGATCTGACCCCCGACCCGCCCTTTAGCGGCAGCGGTGATAGTACCGCGGCTCGGCGCGGGATCTTGATGCACAAGCTGCTCGAACGGTTGCCCGATGTTGCGCCCGCCGATCGCCGCACCGCCGCGTTGACCTGGCTGGCGCGCGCGGGTGGCAGCGAGTTTGCCGCCCCGGCGCGGGACGAGATGGTGGCCTCGGCACTGGCGGTGTTGGCGCGCAAGGACTGGTCCGAACTGTTCGCGCCCGGCTCGCTGGCCGAAGTACCGATCGCGGCAACTGTGGGCGGGCAGGTGGTGGCGGGAACGATTGACCGGCTGCTGATCGGTGATGCTGTGATCCGGGTGGTCGATTTCAAGTCGGCGCGGCAAGTTCCCGCCAGCCTTGATGGGGTGCCAGTCGCGATCCTGCGCCAGATGGCGGCCTATGCCGCGGCGCTGGAGGTCACTTATCCGGGGCGGCGGATCGAGGCAGCGGTGCTTTATACGCAGGCCCCGGTGTTGATTGTCTTGCCGCACGAACTGCTGGCCGCGCACAAGCCCGGGTTGGAGGCAGCAGAGTAAAGCTTTTTGTCCCCAGCCGTTGCCATCGCGGCGGCGCGCCCTAGATTGGTGCCAACGTTTCGAGGAGAATTTCAATGGCCACCACCGCCGTCACCGATGCCAGCTTCGCCGCCGATGTATTGCAGTCCGACACGCCGGTTCTGGTCGATTTCTGGGCCGAATGGTGCGGACCGTGCAAGATGATCGGGCCGAGCCTTGAAGAAATCAGCGAAGAGCTTTCAGGCAAGGTCCGCATCGTCAAGATGGACATCATGGAAAGCACTGACACGCCCGCGCAGTTCGGGGTGCAGTCGATCCCGCTGATGGTGCTGTTCAAGGACGGCCAGCCGGTCGCGCAGAAACTGGGCGCCGCACCGAAGAGTCAGCTCAAGGCCTGGCTCGAAAGCGAACTCTAAGTTCCGATCAAGCGCTCCGCCAGCTCGTGCCACAGCGCCGGGCTGGCGGCGCCGATCAGGCCGGGCAGGTGTGCCTCATTGACCCGGTAAGGCCGCCCATCGGGCCTTGCAGCCTTGCCGCCCGCCTCATTGACGAACAGCACCCCAGCGGCGTGATCCCACGCCAAGGTGCGCTCGAAGATCGAGCAGTCGTTCACCCCGAGCACCAGCCGCGGATATTGTTCGGCACCGCAGCGCGGTATATCGACTAACGTGTAATGCGGCGCGATATGCTGCTTCATCGCGGCGCGCTTGGCGGGGTCCATGAACACCAGCGAAATCGCGGCAATCGGCGGTTCAGCGCCGGTTGAGCGAGCCGTGACGCGTTCGTCGCCAATCCACGCCCCGCCGCCGCGATGGGCGTGGACCAGACGGCCCGACAGCGGGTCATAAATCCATCCGGCAATCGTTTCGCCAGCCTCGGCCAGCGCGACCATCACGCCAAATGGCGGCTTGCCCGCGGCAAAGTTGTTGGTGCCGTCAAGCGGATCGACGATCCAGCAGGTGGCATCGCCCAGCCGGTCAAGCAGCGCGGGGTTGGCATGCGCGGCTTCCTCGCCAACAATGGTGGCCTCGGGCAGGATACGGGCCAGACCTTCAGCCAGGATCAGCTCGGCTTCCTTGTCGGCTATGGTGACCACATCGTCGGCCGCCTTGGCATCGATCTGATCGGCGCTGAGTGTCTGCCAGCGTGGCAGGATCGCGCGTGTCGCAGCATCGCGCATCAGCGCAGCCACCGCCCCCGTCAGGCCCTGGGTCAAGAACGGTAGTCCGCGTTGATCGAGATGTAGCCATGCGTCAGGTCACAGGTCCAAACCGTTGCCCTGCCTTCGCCGAGGCCGAGATCGACCTGGATTTCGATCTCGCGCCCCTTGAGGTGCGCGGCGACCGGGGCTTCGTCATAATCGCCGAGCGGCAGACCATCGCGCGCCGCCCAGACGCCGCCGAACCCGATCGAGAGATTGTCGCGGTCGGCCGGTTCGCCGGCCTTGCCCACCGCCATGACCACGCGGCCCCAGTTCGCGTCCTCCCCGGCAATCGCGGTCTTGACCAGTGGCGAGTTCGCAATGGCAAGACCAACCTTGCGCGCGCTCTCGTTGCTGACCGCGCCGGTCACCTCCACCGCAATGAACTTCTGCGCGCCTTCGCCGTCGCGTACCACAAGATGCGCGAGCTGCATGCAGACGTCACCCAGCGCGGCGGCAAAGGCATCTGCGCCGGGGCTGTCGAAGCCGGTCAGCTCCGCATTGCCCGCGCGGCCCGTGGCGAAAGCGAGCACGGTGTCGCTGGTCGAGGTGTCGCTGTCGACCGTGATGCAGCTGAAGGTGCGGGTGTTGGCGGCGCTCAGCAGTTCCTGCAGGAAGCCCGGCGCCACCGCGCAGTCGGTGAAAATGTAGCCGAGCATCGTCGCCATATCGGGCGCGATCATGCCGCTACCCTTGATGATCGCGCCAAGTGTGACCGTCCGGCCGTCAACGATCGCGGTCGCCAGCGCGCCTTTGGCAAAGGTGTCGGTGGTGCCGATGGTATTCGCCGCATCCTGCCAGCCGCATGGTTGGGCCACCAAAGCGGCGCGCACCCCGGCTTCGGCCTTGTCCTTGGGCAGCGGCACGCCGATCACCCCGGTCGAGGAGACGAACACCTGTTCCTGCGGGCACCCGAGATGCGCGGCGACCTGCGCCATTATCGCATCGACCGCCTCGCGCCCGCGATAACCGGTGAAGGCGTTGGAATTCCCCGCGTTCACCACCAGCGCCCGCGCCCGGCCTTGCCCCACATTGGCGCGGCCAAGTTCAACCTCGCTCGAACAGCAGACGTTGCGGGTGAAGACGCCGGCAACCGCCGTCCCCTCGGCCAGCTCAACATAAGTCAGGTCGCAGCGACCCCAGTCCTTGTACCCCGCGCGCGCCACGCGCGGCGTTACCCCGGCAATCAGCGGGATCGCGGGGAACGGCTGGGCGAGCGGCGAGACGGCATCAGACATGCCTCGCGCCTTAGAATTGGCGGGGGGCGGGGGCAAGCGGTTGCTGCCTGGTTGAGCAACGGCCGTCAAACTGATAGCAATTGCACCATGCGATTACTTCCAGCTTTTGCCATAGCGAGTGCAGCCGTCCTTGCTGCTGCCCATCCTGCATTTGCAGGAACGCCGAGCCCGCCAGTGCCTTTGGCCAATCCAGGCGAATGGCTCACCGAGAATGACTATCCAAAGTCTGCTCTGGAAAAAGAGCATGAGGGAACCACCAGTTTTCTGCTGACCGTGAGCGCAGACGGCAGGGCCAGCGCTTGCAAGGTGACCATCGGCAGTGGCTGGGAAGTGCTGGATGAAGCAGCCTGCCGGATTGTGACCGAGCGCGCGCGCTTTTCCCCTGCCTTGGACAAAAGAGGTCGGGCAATCGCGGGTACTTATGCGAACCGTATTCGCTGGGTCATTCCGAAAGAGCAGCGTCTTCCCAAAGACGGTCTTGCCGTAACGACGATCACGGTCACGCCTGATGGCAAATCGGCGATTGCCGGGTTGTTACTGCCGATGGCGATGCGGCGACGCAGATGACCATCGGGCCGATGGCCGCTTGTCCAACTGTGACGCTGCCGCATGGCTATGTCGATGCAAAGGGCAAGCCGGTGGCGAAACTTCTGCGCTATTCGTATCGCATCGAGGTGCTCGACCTGCCGGTGGGAAGCCCCGCGTCGACTCCGGTCCTTCCGCCAAAAACTTCGAACTAGCTGCTACTTGTCCAACCCGACCAGCGCCATTGGCGAGATCGCGGTGAAGAAGTTGACGTCCCAGTCGAGCTGCTTGCCGCTCGGCACGGTTTTGGCGCCGTGTTCGGTGTTATTCGATAGCACCACCCCATCGGTGATCAGCGTGAAGTGACCGTCGACCACCGGGAAGTCCTTCATCTCGGCAGCCGGCTTGCCGCCAATCCCGCCGTAATACTGCGCGAACACTTGCGCGGCGTTGCCGCCGGGCATCGCCATTGCGGCTTGCTGCATCAGCGGCGAATCGATCCGGACTTCGCCATTGTTGCGGCGATTGAGGACGATGAACGGCACCACTTGTGGCATCCGCTCAATCGTCGGGAAGGCATAGTCGTAAGTGAGCACGCCCGAAATGGCGTAATCGACGTCATAGCGTCCGTTGCCAAGGTACGTGACCTGCTTGAACCCGGCCTGTCCGCTGAGCCGCGCAGCGATCTCGGCCGCAGACTTGGGATCGTTGGGATCGACCCCGCCGAGCACCTTGACGATCATTGCATGATCCTTGGCGTCCTTTTCGGCCTTGGCGGCTTGTTCGGCAGCCCAGTCCTTCTTTTGGTCGGCCACTTCGGCGGCGGTGCAATCGCGCTCGGCCTCGCCATCCTTCTTGTAGCAGGGCGAGGGTGAAAACTCGGGCTTGGCCTTCTGCGTCATCGCCATCTCGGCCAGCCGGGTCAGGCCCAGCACCACGATGTCGCCTTTGTAGGTGTAAGTGAAATGCCCGTCCTTGCGCAGATCGAGCGTGGCCGCGAACTTGCCGGGCAGGATTAGGCAGGCGGACAGCAGTAGCGCGCCAGCAACGGCGACCAGCGCTGCGGCGCAACGCTTGGGATTGATCGAATGCAGCATAGTCAGCCCCCGCAGGTTGCTCTCAGCTGCGGGTGGCAATCGCATAAAGCGCGATGGCCGCAGCGTTCGAGACATTGAGGCTTTCTATCGCGCCGCTGATCGGCAGTCGAGCCACGGCATCGCAGTGCTGCACAATATTATGCCGCATGCCTTCGCCCTCGGCGCCAAGCACCAGCGCGACGGGACCGGTGGGCAATGCCTCGCCAAGCGTGGTGGGTGCTTCGCCATCAAGGCCGATGCGCCAGTAACCGGCTTCGGCAATTTCATCGAGCGCGCGCGACAGGTTGACCACGCGGACCCACGGCACAACTTCCAGTGCGCCAGACGCGCTTTTCGCGACGACCCCGCTTTCGGGCGGGGCGTGGCGGTCTTGCGTGATGATCGCGGCGGCATTGAACGCAGCGGCCGAACGCAGGATCGCGCCGACATTGTGCGGATCGGTGACCGAATCGAGGATCAGCAACGGGCGCGCGGAATCGTCGCTCAGCACGTCTTCAAGAAAGATATCTTCCAGCGCATTGCATTCGAGCACCAAGCCCTGGTGCGGCGCATCACGCGCGACCAGCCGGGCGAGATCGGCGGGGGAGGCATACTCTACCTTGAAGTCGGCCGGCAGCTCGCCGCTCAGCGAGGCCACGCCTTCGCGGGTGGCCCACAGCTTGCGGTGCTGGCGCTCGGGATTCATCAGCGCCGCTTCGACCGCGTGACGGCCCCACAGCCGGACCGCGCCGGTGCTCGCCTGGCCCGATCCGCGTCCGCCCTTCATCCGTCCGGCACGGCCGCGAAGTGCGCGCTTGGGCTTTTCGTCGGTGGGTCGGGCCATCGCTATGCTTTCGAATTCCAGAGTAGAGCTGGGTGGTGGCAGGGGTTGTATCGAACTATTTCATTATTGAACTGTAACTCATATATTTTCTGAATTATATTTCACTTTCCCCCACATTCACCCCCACACTTCTTGGCATTTGAAGCGCTTCATGAGCAGGAAGATCGGTGATGCGCAAGCATCGAAAATGGTTTTGATGCGCCCAGACGCAAGTAAACGGGTCTTGGCCTTCCACGCCACCCGCTATAAACAATTTTACCTTGCTTGCTGGGAATTGGTTGTCACCTGGAAAAATAGGCCGGAGGGGACCCGCTCAAACTTTGCCTACACCCGGGGGATACCTTGCTAGCACCCATGATGGACCCGACCCTATTGGCCTTACAAGATAGACCCCAATTTCCCAGTCCGGAATAGGCGCTCGCGGAAGCCGACAAGATCGATCCGGTTCGATCGGCTCAATTCATGTCTCACTTTCGGGAGCCGAAATCGGTCAGCGAATGATCATTGTCTGAAACAGGGTGCGTTGGCAATTTCGATGCATAAAGCTAGGCATCCATCTTGCCTCTGACGTGATCTTGTGAAAACGTTCAGAGAACGGGAGGTAAGGGATGCCATATGGCTCGGGTATACAAACCGGTTCTGTTTTCGACGTATTTCGATATTCCAGCATCGAGCTTGGACGTTGCTGGACTCATTGACCCATTTGTCGATGTCGATACTCAACTATTCATCGATCCTGTTCTGCTGGAAAAGTCAGCGAATGAAGCTATGGCGTCGGGTGCCATTGCTGCATTCCGAAATCATTTCAGTAACTTTGTCCGATTGCTCGCAATCTCAGAGCGGGAAGGTGATGCCGCTTGGAAAGGCGCAGAAAAGCTACTGGACCTTCGAGAACCGCCAGAGAACCGACTCGGCTATGGCGGAAGTGGACGATCAGGTAGCTCCCGTCCCGAGGAAGTCCGCACCGCTATCATGCGCACCAGCAAGGAAGTCATCACACTGGGATCAAAGGACCCCGAGATGATCTCTCTCATGGGATTCTTCGAGGAAAACGTCGGTCCCGACACAATCAGTGATTTCACAACTCGGGTGTCTTGTGTGCCAATGCAGCTTCCACCACGGCATCGGCAAAATTTCCGTTCGCCGCCCAATCGGTGAAGGCAGAGCGGAAACCGTGAACGTGGAAAGGTTCGCTCATATCGCGCAACACCTTCAACAGCGTCATATCGGACATTGGCTTACCTGCCGTACCGGGG
>JANYEY010000021.1 GCA_025359685.1 Sphingomonadaceae bacterium
CTTCCTGCCGTTCCTGTTCGTCAAAACCGGCAGCCAGCAGATTTCCGGGCTCTATGACCGGATGGTGGCCAACCGCCGGCGCAACCCGGTTACCGGCGCGCTCGATTTCTGTATTTAGATGGAAAGTCCCCCTCCCCGGCGGGGAGGGGTTAGGGATGGGGGTTCCACGCCAGCGTCGATCCCCCATCCCCAGCCCTTCCCCGACGGGGAAGGAGCCGAGTGAGAATAACTGCGTGTCGTTCTAAAGCAGCAGGTAAGCGAAAGTCAGCGCGCAGCCGAAACTCACCAGCGTTGCGGTGAGCACCGGTACCCCGGCCTTCCAACCCATGCCGAGCAGCAGGTCCATGCGGCTGCGCATCGCAGTGGCGGTCACCGCCAGCAGCAGCAGCGCTTTCGATGCGATCAGCCCCCACTGGACCACTGGCTGCGGCAGCGTCACCAGACTGTTGACCACCACCACACCAAGGAACGCGACGATAAACCACGGCAGCGCCAGCCGCCGCCACATCGGCTGACCAGCAGCGTCTCCGGCCGGGCCAATCGCCAAGCTGGTCAGCGCCACCAGCGGCGCGAGGCTGGCGACCCGGGCGAGCTTGACGATCGTTGCGTAATTGCCCGCCGCATCGGAGAAGGCATAACCGCCGCCGATTGCCTGCGCGACGTCGTGGATCGAGGCGCCGATCAGGAACCCGGCCTGCCCGTTGCTCAGCCCGAGTTCGCCTGCGAGCGCCGGGTAGACCGACATTGCAAAGGCGCTGGCGAGCGAGACACCTACCAATGTCAGCGCGAATTGCGCCTGGCTCAGCCGGTCCTTGCCGATCACGCCGTAGAGCGCGAGCGCCGCGCTGGCCCCGCAGATCGCGGTCGCCCCGCCGGCGAGGATGCCCGCGTATTTGGATTGCCCGCTGATTTTGGCCCCGAACATTCCGGCCGCGAACGTCATCGCCATGACCACGCCGAGCGCGGCAAACGGCAGCGGGCCGAGCGCGCTGATCTGCGCCCAGGTCACTTGCAGACCCAGTACCACGATCCCCCAGCGCAAACAGGTGCGTGAGGCGAAATCGAGGCCGGGGTGGTTCTTGGTATCGTGCGAGATGAAGTTGAGCGCGAGGCCGACCAGCAGCCCCAAGAGAATCAGCGGGAAGCCGTAATGCTCCGAGAGCCATGCCGCCGCCGCTGCCGCCACCCCGCACAATGCGAGGCCGGGGAACAGCAACGAACGCTTGCTCGGACCGGCGGGGGCAGGCGCAGTTTCCGCCAGTTGCAGTTCGCCGAACAGGTCGCCGCCATAGGGCAGGCTGTCCCAGTCGACGCTGCGCCCTGCCTTGCTTGCTGCGCCCTCGGCCACTCGCGTCCCCCTGCTTCCGACCGTCAGGCCATAGCGTGCCTGACGGTCAGGGCAAGCCAGCGCTTACTTGTCGCCCAGCGCCTTGTCCTCGTTAGCGCGCTTGACCACGTAGATGCGAGCTGCCTCGATCTGGTCGGGCGAGAACTGGTCCTTCCATGCGACCATTCCGTTCTGGCTGAGCAGCCCGTCGTGGACGATCTGCTGCCACAGCTTGGGATTGCCGAGCGCGGCGGAGTGGCGAAGATCAGGGTTGAGCGACCCCGCCACCGCGACGTTGCCGTGGCAGACGCTGCAGCTGTTGGTGTAGATCTTTGAACCCATCGCCACTTGTTCGGGCGTGCCGGTGAACGGCGGCGGATCGAGCACGCGGTCCGCCATTGCCGGCATCGGCGCAAGTTGCCCCTTGGCGTTCAGTTTGAACACCATCAGGCGGCTGATGTTGGGGGTCATCTTCGAAACCAGCTTGCCGCCCGAGACATCCCACACTCCGCCCCAGCCGACTAGCACCGCGACGTACTGTTCGCCGTCAATGGTGTAGGTCATCGGCGCGGCGAGGATGCCGCTCTGGGTCGGGAACGACCACAGCTGCTTGCCGGTATCAGCGGTATAGGCGCGGAATTCGCCCTGCGCGGTGCCCTGGAACACCAGATTGCCCGCGGTGCTGAGGATCCCGCCATTGGTCGGGCTGGTGTAGGGCACTTTCCACTTTTCGGTTCCGGTGACCGGATCGAACGCGACCAGTGCCCCGGTCATCGCGGCCATGGTTCCGGCGCGCACCGCCTTGTCGGCCGGGATGTTGCCGCCGCTGGCATCGATGCCGAGCTGGAAGCCGGTGGTGCCGGGCTTCCAGTCAGGATCGGGCGCATAGACCTGCGGAGTGTTGTTGACCGGGATGTAAACCAGGCCGGTCTTGGGGCTCATGCTCATCGGGGTCCAGCTGTGCGCGCCGATCGCGCCGGGGAAGCCAAGGAACGGTTTGCCGGTTACTTCATAGCGCGCTTCGGGATTGATCTTGGGCGCGCCGGTCACCGGATCGAGGCCCGAGGCCCAGTTGATCCCCTGGACGAACGGTTTGCCCGAGATGAATTTCCCAGTCTTGGCGTCAAGCGTGTAGAAATAGCCGTTCTTGGGCGCGTGCATGATCACATGCTGCTTGGTCCCATTGAGGTTCAGATCGGCGACGATAATCTGCTGGGTTGAATCGAAGTCCCAGCGGTCTTCCGGGGTTTCCTGGAAGTGCCAGGCATACTCCCCGGTATCGGCATTCACCGCGACGATCGAGGCGGTGTAAAGGCTGTCACCGGCCTTTTGGTTGGTGCCGCCGCGCTTGGCGGGGTTCCACGGCTCGGCATTGGCGGTGCCGAAGTAGATCAGGTTGGTGGTGGGGTCATAAGTGATCCCGTCCCACACGTTGCCGCCGCCGCCGGTCTTCCAGAAATCGCCGCTCCAGGTCTTGGCTGCGGCTTCAAGGTGCTTGCCTTCGGCCGGCTTCGATGGATCGCCCGGTACGGTGTAGAACTTCCACACCTGATTGCCGGTCTGCGCATCGTATGCCGCGACGTAGCCGCGGCTGAAGTATTCCGAACCGGCCGAACCCAGCACCACCATGCCCTTGACGATCCGTGGCGCGCCGGTGATCGCCTGGTGCGAACCTTCGGGAATGGTCAGCTTCGACCAGACTTCTTTGCCGGTCTTCTGGTCAAGCGCGACCAGCCGCCCGTCGAGCGTGCCGACATAGACCTTGTCGCCATAGAGCGCGACACCGCGGTTGACCGCATCGCAGCACACATCGACCAGCTTGGCCCGCGGCACCTTGGGATCGTAAGACCATTTGAGCGCGCCGGTCTTGGCGTCATAGGCCTTGACCATCGACCAGGCGGTAGAGACGTAGAGCACCCCATCGTGCATCAGCGGGGTGGCTTCCTGTCCGCGCGCGGTATCGAGATCGGCCGACCAGGCGAGGCCAAGCCCGCTGACGTTCTTGTCCGAAATGGCATCGAGCGGCGAATAACGCGTCTCGTTATGGTCGCCTGCCACGGTCAGCCACTCGCCCGATGGCGGCTGGCTGATCGCCGCATCGGTGACGCCTTGGGTGGCCGGAGCCGAAACCTGTTTGCCGCAAGCCGCCAGCGGTAACAGCAAGGCGAGTGCCAGAACCTTCGAACGCATGGATGTCCTCTCCGCAAGTGCGCCAGCCTGATGGCCGGTCTTGCCGCGCAACATGCCTTCACAGGGCAGAGGAATCCACCATTTAATTACGCGATTAACATGCACCTTGAGGCAGGCGTGCAAATCGCGATTGTCTTCGCCCATGGCTTGGCTAGTTTCGGCGGCACGAGGCGGGACGAGGAGTGCTCGAAAATGTGTGATGACCTGACCGCTCATGAGGAAGAGGAAGCCCTTGCGACCAGCGGCTTCAACCGCCGCCAGTTCGCCGCGATCAGCGCCGCGGGCGTGCTTGCCGCCTGCACTGGCAGCGAGAGTGATGCCAAGGCGCGCGCCGGTCTGACCGAAAGCACGGTTGCGATCACCACGCCCGATGGCACCGCCGACGCTTTCTTCGTCCGCCCGGCCAAGGGCAAGCATGCGGCGGTGATCATGTGGCCCGACATCGCCGGCCTGCGCCCCGCTTACATGGAAATGGGTCGCCAACTGGCAGCTGCGGGCTATGCGGTGTTGGTGGTCAACCATTACTACCGCTCGGCCAAGGCGCCCATATTGGCCTCGATGGCGGAATGGCGCACACCCGAGGGGCAAGCCAAGCTCAAGCCGATGATTGCGGCGATCACTCCGCAAGGGGTGACCACCGATACGATGGCGTTCGTCGCCTGGCTCGACCAGCAGGCTGCAGTGGATGGCCGCAAGGGGATAGGCACGATCGGCTATTGCATGACCGGGCCCTATACCGTGCGCGCGGCGGCAGCAGTGCCGCGGCGGATCAAGGCGGCGGCCTCGTGCCATGGCGGCGGGCTGGTGACGCAGGCGCCCGACAGCCCGCACAAGCTAATCGCCAGTACGCAGGCGAGCTACCTGTTCGCCATCGCCCGCAACGACGATACCCGCGCGCCGGGCGACAAGGATGCGCTCAAGGCTGTGACCGCCGCTGCCGGGCGTCCGGCCGAGATCGAGGTCTACAACGCCGATCATGGCTGGTGCACATTGGATGCGCCAACTTATGACAAAGGCGAGGCGCAGCGCGCCTGGGGCCGGGTTCTGGCCCTGTTCGGGAAGCTTTAGCCCTCGCCGCGCGAGCCGGGCGAGCTCTTCGGGTTCACGAGGATTACCACCTCGTCGTAAACCGCCAGGAGGTGGCTGTCGTACCACTGGTCGAGCACGCATTTGACCCGGCCGAAGAACGCCGGGACATCTTCGAGCACGTAGTGGCCTTTGTATTGCGGGCCCGCCGCTTCGGGGTAAGTCTGCGGCCGCTCGATATCGAGCGCCTGGCCTTTGAGGTACGAGGCGATCTCGTCGATGTGCTGGCGCAGCGCCATGCGGCGGGAATCGCCGCTGCCGCCGCCGCTGCGGCACAGGGCCAGCTCGTCCTTGGCCTTGTCGAGCAGGCCGGTCAGATAGAGGTAGACCCGGTCCATGTTCTCACGCTTCAACGCGATCATGGTATCGACGTAGTCCTTCTGGACGCGCAGCGCCGCGGTTTCGGGATGCTCCGAACCCCAGAAGCCTTGGGAGAACTCTTTCGGGTTGTGCTGGATCATGTCCGCAGCCTTATGCCGATATGGTTACTTGGCGGTTAAATATGCCGGGCTAAGTGGCAACGCAGATTTGCTTGCCGCGGCCAGCGCAGCCGCTAAGATTCAACTCTGTCATGAATAAGGGGAAATTGCGGAGATGATCTATTTTCTGGGTGCCTTGCTGGCATTTGTCTTCTTCGCTTTGCTCATGAGCGTGCGGGTCGTGACACAGGGTTACGTCTACACGATTGAACGACTGGGCAAGTTCACCTTGGCGGCAGAGCCGGGCCTGCACATTCTCATTCCGTTTTTTGATCGGGTTGGCCAGAAGGTCAACATGATGGAGCAAGTGCTCGATATCCCGGGGCAAGAGATCATCACCCGCGACAATGCGATGGTCGGGGTCGATGCAATCGTGTTCTTCCAGGTGCTCGATGCGGGCAAGGCGGCGTACGAGGTGGCCAATCTCTATGTCGCGATCATGCAGCTCACCACCACCAACTTGCGCACCGTGATGGGTTCGATGGACCTGGATGAAACGCTGTCACGCCGCGACGAGATCAACGCCAAACTGCTGACCGTGATCGATCACGCGACCGAGCCATGGGGGGTCAAGATCACCCGGATCGAGATCAAGGACATCCGCCCGCCCGCCGATATTTCCAACGCGATGGCCCGGCAGATGAAGGCCGAGCGTGAGAAGCGCGCCAATATTCTTGAAGCCGAAGGGTTCCGCCAGGCCGAAATCCTCAAAGCCGAAGGCGAGAAGCAGAGCGCGATCCTCTCGGCCGAAGGCCGCAAGGAAGCCGCCTTCCGCGATGCTGAAGCGCGTGAACGCTCGGCCGAGGCCGAAGCCCAGGCAACCAAGGTGGTGTCCGAAGCAATCGCCACTTCGGGGACGCAGGCGCTCAACTACTTCGTCGCGCAGAAATACACCGAGGCCGTGGCCGCCTTCGCCAATTCGCCCAATGCCAAGACCATCCTGTTCCCGGTCGAGGCGACCCAGCTGATCGGTTCGATCGGCGGCATCGGCGCATTGGTCAAGGACGCTCTGGGCGACGGTGGCGGGGTCAAGAAGTGACCTTGCTGGGCGTTACCTTCGACCCGCACTGGGCGTGGCTCGCGCTGGGCCTTGTCCTGGCGGTGGGCGAAATGACGATCCCCGGGGTGTTCCTGATCTGGATGGCTGGCGCGGCGGTGATAACCGGGCTGATAACCTGGGTGGTGCCCATTTCAGTCCCGCTGCAAGTGGTGCTGTTCGCGGTGCTGTCGGGCGCGGCGGTGTTAATCGGGCGGGGCTGGCTGCGGGCTAACCCGATCGTCAGCGCCGATCCGCTGATGAACGATCGCGGCGCGCGCGCCATCGGCGAGACCGTGGTGGTGACGCAAGTGATCGAAGGCGGCGAAGGGCGGGTCAAGCTGGGCGACAGCGAATGGATCGCCAAGGGTCCCGATGCCGAACCAGGCACGCGGATGCGGGTCGCTTCGCACAACGGTTCGATACTGATGGTCGAGTATCTGCACTAGCTGCACCGGTTGGCGCGTACGGCGGGTGCACGCAATCTCCATATTTCCCCCATTAACCCTGCGCTGCAATTGGCCTATGAGGCACTTGCCGTGCAGGCTTTGCCCGGCTGGAGGATTGAACGAGCCCAATGGCCAGGTCTGACATCCGGCGCACCCCGCCACCCACTGGCGGACGTCCCCGCCATCCTCAGAAGCAGCCGCCGCGCGGCTGGCGCTTGTTGCTCCGCCGCCTGTTCGTGTGGGGCGGCTCGCTGGGCCTGCTCGCGCTGATCTCGCTGGTGGTTGCGGTTGGGCTGGCTGCGCGGACCCTGCCCGATTTCGATCAACTCAAGGCCAATCAGAACGAACAGATGATCGTGGTGCGCGCGCGCGACGGCAGCGAACTGGTCACGCTTGGGCCAAGTTATGGCAAATGGCTGCCCGCCGCGCAGATCCCGCAAGTGATGAAGGACGCGATCCTCTCGACCGAGGACAAACGCTATTATTCGCATGTCGGCATCGATCCGATCGGGGTCGCGCGCTCGTTCCAGATCCGCGCCCAGACCGGGTCCTGGCGGCAGGGCGGCTCGACCATCACTCAGCAGCTGGCCCGTACAGTGTTCCTTAACAACACCAAGACCTTCGGCCGCAAAGTGCGCGAGGCGGTGTTGGCGCTGGCGCTTGAATGGAAATTCTCGAAATCGCAAATCCTCGAACTGTACCTCAACAAGGTCTATTTCGGCGGCGGCGCTTACGGGGTCGATTCCGCTGCACGCAAGTTCTTCGGCCATAGCGGCGACCAGCTGTCGCTGCCAGAAGCGGCGATCATCGCCGGTCTGGTCAAGGCGCCATCACACTATGCGCCGACCGCCGATGCCGAAGCCGCCGTCGGGCGCGGCCAAGTCGTGCTTGGGCTGATGGTCGAAAACAAGAAGGTCAGCGGCAGCGCGGCGCAAGACGCCGATTTCAAGGGGATCAAGTTCGCGCAGGAAAGCGGCCAGAACTCGGTGCGCTACTTTACCGACTGGGCCCTGCCGCAGCTCGATATCCTGCTGCCTGAGAACACCGAACCAATCGAGGTCTGGACCACGCTCGATCCCAAACTGCAGGGCGCGGCAACCGATTCGATCACGCGCAACGTGCCGGGCGGAGCGCAGGGCGCGCTGGTCAGCATGGACCGCGACGGCGCGGTGCTCGCACTGGTCGGCGGGACCGATTATGTGACATCCAACTACAACCGCGCGACCAACGCCGTGCGCCAGCCAGGCTCAGCGTGGAAGCTGTTCGTCTACCTTGCCGCGCTGGAATCGGGCTATACACCAACCAGCGAAGTGGTCGACGAGCCGGTCACCATCCAGGGCTGGAGCCCGCGCAATTCGGGCGGCACCTATGCCGGCAAGATCGATGTGCGGACCGCCTTTGCCTATTCGAAGAACACCGTGGCGGCGCAGCTCGGCAACGAAGTGGGCTTTTCCTCTGTAGCTGGAATGGCGCGGCGGTTTGGCATCACCACGCCCATCTCCACCGTTCCATCGATGGTGCTTGGTTCGAACGAAGTGCGCCTGATCGACATGACCCGCGCCTTCGCGGCGGTTTCAGCGCAAGGCCAGGCGATCGAGCCCTATGGCATCACCAAGGTTGCGACCACTGCGGGCCGGGTGCTTTACCAGCACACGTCCAAGCAAGGTCCCTCGCTGGTTCCGCTCAGCGTGACCGCGGGGATCACCGACTTGCTGCAGACCGCGGTCAGCATCGGTACCGGCCGTGCGGCGCAGATCGGCCGCCCTGTGGCGGGCAAGACCGGGACCACCACTTCAAACAAGGACGGCTGGTTCCTCGGCTTTTCGAGCGGGATCACCACCGGCGTGTGGATGGGCCGCGACGATGACAAGCCGGTGCCCGGCTTGCAGGGCGGGACTGCCCCGGCGCGCGCTTTCGCCAGCTACATGAAGATCGCGGTGGCGGGCCGCCCGGTCGAGCAATTCCAGACCCAAGCGCAGCTCCCAAGCTGGCAGCTTGAGCCTGACGACGAGGCCAACTTCAGCGGCCGGCCCGAGGATTACTACTACGTCGATGAACAGGGCAACCTGATCGATCCGGCCAAGCAGCCGGCGGTCGAGCGCCCGCATGCGCCTGCGCAGGAAGTGCCGGGCGGGAACAGTGGCGGGCTGGTCCCGGCCTCACCGCCGCCAGCCGCCAATGACGATTTCCTCAACGAGGCGACCGGTGGCAGCAAGCCCGGCGGGCGGTCTGGCGGGAGCAGCGAAAACCGCCCACCCCCGCCGAACTGAGACCGTTTACCGCAGCCGCAGCGCGATAAACACTGCGCCGGGCTGGCCCGGGCGGACAATCTCCAGGGTGAGGCTGGGGCGACCCGCGGCCTTGGCCGCCTTGATCGCGGCCTCGAACTGGGCCAGCCCGCTCAGCGGCGCGAAGTTTGCCGAGATGACCACGTCACCCTGCTGCAGGCCTTGATTGGCCGCATCGGACGCAGTGTCGACATCGGCAATCACCACCCCCTTGGTACCAGGTGGGACCTGCAGGCGCTGCGCCAGTGCCGGAGTCATTTCCAGCACCTTCAGACCCAGCGAATCGCTGCTGCCGTCACCCTGCTTTTCGGGCGAAGC
Source organism: Sphingomonadaceae bacterium (assembly GCA_025359685.1). Taxonomy (GTDB): domain Bacteria; phylum Pseudomonadota; class Alphaproteobacteria; order Sphingomonadales; family Sphingomonadaceae; genus Novosphingobium. The sequence continues at coordinate 9,174 of JANYEY010000021.1, forward strand.
AAATGGATTGGTCGGCACCTGCGGCTGGCCGAACTGCTTGGTCATTTCTTCCTGCGTGGGCCGCTTGGCCACCGTGGCGGTCAGCGTCATCGGCTTGCCCTGACGCAACACATCAATCGGGATGCGCGTGCCCGGGGCAAGGTCGGCAACGATGCCCGACAGCGTGCGATCAGGGGTGACCGCTTCGCCATTGACCTTGAGCACGATATCGCCCGGCTTGACCCCGGCGGCTGCGGCCGGAAGGTTTGGCGGCACGACCCGGACCAGCTCGCCGCGATTGTGCGGCAGGCCTAGCGAATCCGCGATCTCGTCGGTGATCGGCTGCATCTGCACGCCAAGGAAGCCGCGCTCGATCGCCTTACCGGCGATCAGCTTGTCAACAATCGGCCTGGCAGTGTCCGAAGGGATGGCAAATCCAATCCCGATGTTGCCGCCGCTGGGTGCCACGATCCAGTTGTTGATCCCGATCACCTGGCCCTTCATGTCGAACATCGGCCCGCCCGAGTTGCCGCTGTTGATTGAGGCGTCGGTCTGGATGTAGTGCTGGTAAGCGCCCGAACCGGTGTTGCGATTGACCGAGCTGACGATCCCCGAAGTCACCGTGCCGCCAAGCCCGAACGGGTTGCCGATGGCGATCACCCAGTCACCGGCGCGCGCCTTGCCCGATTGGCCGAACTGGACGAACGGCAGGGGCGCTTTGGCGTCGATCTTGAGCACCGCGATGTCCGAATCCTGATCGCGTCCGACGATCCGCGCATTGTATTCGGTGCCGTCGGCCATGGTCACCATCACCGCATCGGCCGCACCCTTCTGGTCGAGGCTGATCACGTGGTTGTTGGTGACGACATAGCCGTCAGCCGAAACGATGAAGCCCGAACCCTGCGCTTCGGCCAGCCGCGCCGAAGCACCGCCGCCCATCACCTGGCCCAGCGGCGTACCGGCGAGCGGGTTATCGACTTGCACCTTCTGGCGCACCGAAATGTTGACCACCGCCGGTTGGAGCTGCGAGGTCAGATCGGCAAAGCTGGTTGGCGCACCGGCGCGCGGGACCACGTCCTGCATCCGGCTTTGATCGTTCTGCGCCACCTGGGCGCCGGCCGGAAGGCCCGTGGTAAGGGAAAGGGCCGCGCCGCCCAGCAGCAGCGCCGTGGTAACTCCATAAGCGTATCGCACCGATATCATCCTCGCTTCTAAGCGTTGCAGTCTGAACCCATGGGCGGTCTCACGCTGCCGGGCCTGAACGGAATTTGAATGGCGCGGGGTTAGCGCACTACTTTCCGTTGAAGTGCTTGAGATAGTCGCTGTCGGGCGGGATTACGATAGTCGCCGCGCCTTTGCGTGCCGGATCGCCGAAGTTGGCTTCATAGTTCCGCATGGCACTGAAATAATCGTAGAACGCCAAGTCCTGCGAAGCGCTCTTCTGGAGGATCCTGGCAGACTCCGCCTCGCTCTCGGCAACGATCCGCTGCGCATCCTGCGCGCTGGCTACATCGATATCCGCAACCTTGCCGCCGTGGTGGTTTTCCATGCGGGTGAAGGCGATTGATTGCCCGCCTTCGGGCAGGACGACCCGGCCGATCCGGAAATCGACGGCCTGCACGCCGTAAGCGCGCAGCTTGGAATCGAGCGCCGACAGGATCTGGCGCGAACCGCCGCCGCTGCCCGGCTGGGCAATGATTACGGCATTGCGCTGCGACAGCTGTTCTTCGATCAGCGAGGGCAGGATCGCCTTGATCTGGTCATCAACCCGGTCGCCGCCGCCCAAGGTGGAAACCAAGCGGACCGGATCGATGATCCGGTAAGTCACATCGGCATCGACCAGCAGGGTCTGCTCGTCGATCGTATGGACTTTCTGGTCACCGATCGAATAGCTCTGAAGCCCGCGCGCCAGCCAGATCACTCGATCGACGAACGGCAACTTGAATACTGCCCCGGCCCCGCTGGCCGAGGGGCTGAAGCGGTTGACCACACTAAGCGGCGCGCCAAAGCGGGTGATCACCGCTTGATCGCCTTCACCCACGATCACCACGCTGGACGCGCCGATCAGGGCCAGCGCGCCAAGCGCGAACAGAGCGGCGCGGGTCCGGTACATTGACTTTGTCATGGTCACTGCCCGCCCTGCGCTGGTGGCGGAGGCGGCGGCGCGGCCTTGGCATCTGCAGTGGGAAGGCTTGCCGGCACGCCGCTGCCGCCCAGCACCACGGTGTTGTTGCTCAGCACTTTGGCGGTCATGTCATCATAGATCCGCCGCTTGGTCACCTCGGGGGCAATCTTGTAGCTCTGATAGGTCTTGTCGAAATCCTGCGCTTTGGCCGTGGCGATCTGGATCAGCTGCGCGCTGTAGCGTTCCGCCTCGTCGTGGTTCTTGTCGGACTTAAGCTTTGCTTCGCTGATCCGGCGGAACGTGTCGGTAAGCTGGCCCGGCGGGGCCCATTTCGTCACTTCGATCGCGGAAATCGCCACACCGGCGTGCCATGCGTCGAGCACGCGCTGCACCCGGGCCATGGTGCGCTGTTGCAATTCGGCCTGACGCTTGCCGCTCCACAGATCGTCAAACGGCATCTCGGCCACACCAGCTCGCATTTCGGCGTCGGCCAAGCGCCGGATCGCCGCTTCGCCATCGGGCACGTTGAAGGTGAACTGCTTGAGATCGGCAATCCGCCAGCGCACCTGGAAAGTCACATCGATCAGCTCGCCGTCGGCCGTTGGCATCAGCGCCTCGGCCTCTTTCTCAGGGATCGCGGTACGCACCTCGGTGCCGGTCTGCTGACGCAGCACGGTCTGCAGCGGCCACGGCAGCGTGAAGTGCAGGCCGGGGCCGATGGTCGCGCTGTATTGGCCCATGGTGGTAACCAGCGCGCGTTCGTCCTGCGCCAGCACGTGCACCGAAGTTGCCAGGATCCAGGCGAACAGGCTGCCACCGGCAAGCCAGGGCAGCCAGCGCAGGTTGACCGTGCGGATTCGCTTGCCCGGGCCCGATGGCCCGCCACCGCGACCCCGGAAGATATCGTCGATGCTGGCGGAGCGGCGCGGCGGACTGTCGGTTTCGGGGATCAGCCAGGGATTGCGCGGTGCTTCGCCTTCCGGCGCGGCACCGTCGCCGCCTGCCGCTGCGGGACCCCGCCCGGTCTTGGCGTCGCCGTCCGGATCGCCACCCCACGGACTGTCGCTCTTTGCCATGGCGAGGGGCTTGCCCCGTCCGAACCTGTCTGAACCATTCATGCGTCGCACTATAGGAGTGACATGCCCACAAAAACAGTCTCCCGGCGGGCTTTTTAGTTGCTAGGGGGCTGGCCATGACCGAACCGACCGAAACGCTCAGCAATCTGCTCCCGCCTCTGGCCAAAACCCGGCTCCAGTCGCTCAAGCTTGTCGATGGCCGGGTGATCGCGGTGCTCGATGCGGCCGGGCTTGACCAGATCGAGCGCGAGCGGCTGGAAACTGCGGTAACCGATGCGCTCAACGGCCAGATCGGCGTGACCGAGGTGCGCGTGGCCATGGTGGCCGACAAGACGCGGCGGCGGATCATCGCGGTCGGTTCGGGCAAGGGCGGGGTGGGCAAAAGCACGCTCGCCGCCAACCTGGCGATCGCGCTGGCCCGGCAGGGGCGCAAGGTCGGATTGGTCGATGCCGACATCTATGGCCCGTCGCAGCCGCAGTTGCTGGGGATCACCGGGATCAAGCCCGCAGCGCACGACAACAAGATGATCCCGGTGCCGAGCAAATGGGGCGTGCCGCTGCTGTCGATGGGGCAGTTGATCGAACCCGGCAAGGCGATCGCCTGGCGCGGGCCGATGGCGGGCAATGCGCTGGGCCAATTGGTTGACGCACACTGGGGCGATGCCGAGCTGCTGGTGGTCGATCTGCCGCCGGGCACCGGCGATGTGCAGCTGACAATGCTGCAGCGCTTCAAGCCTGACGGCGCGGTGATCGTTTCCACCCCGCAGGATCTAGCGCTGATCGATGCCGCGCGCGCGGTGCAGCTGTTCGAGATCGGCCAGGTGCCGATCGTCGGCATGGTCGAGAACATGGCGGGGTACCGCTGCCCGCATTGCGGCGAACTGTCCGATCCGTTCGGGCAAGGCGGCGCCGAGGCCGCAGCAGCAGCGCAAGGCATGGCCTTTCTGGGGCGCATTCCGCTCGAACTGGCGCTCCGCGCAGCCAGCGATGCGGGTGAGCCGCCGGCCGCGCACGAAGACCTTGAGACCGGCGCGTTTGCAGTGCTTGCCCGCCGTGTCGGCACATGGCTCGACAACCAGCGCTGAGCCGCTAGGACACCGTTCATGAAGCTGTCGCGGCGCGGGTTCTTTTTCGGGATGGGGGCAGGCGGCGTGCTGCTGGCCGCCTGGACGCTGTCCCCGCGCCATTTCGCTCCGCCGCTCCGCCCGGGCGCAGGCGAATACGCCTTCGATGCCTGGCTCAAGATCGGTCAAGACGGCGTGGTCAGCGTGGCCGTACCGCAGCTCGAAATGGGGCAGGGGATCACCACGCTGCTGCCGCAGATCGTGGCGATGGAGCTGGGCGCAGACTGGCGGCAGATTGCGGTCGAACCGGCCCCGGTCAGCGGGGCCTATGCCAATACCGTCCTGGCCGGCGAATGGGCGCCGTTGTGGCTGCCCTTGTTTGCCGGGCTGGCGGAAGGCCCGGACAGCTTGCTCGCCCGGCGCTTTGCTGAGGGCGAGGCATTCACCGCCACCGCCGATGGCACTTCGCTGGCCGCGCACGAAGCCGCAGCCCGCGCCGCCGCAGCCGGGGCCCGCGCGATGCTCGCCCAGGCTGCGGCGGCGCGCTGGGGCGTGGGCTGGGAGGAATGCGAAGCCCAGAACGGTATGGTCCTGCAGGGCAAGAACAAGGCATCGTTCGGCGAACTGGTGGCCGATGCTACGGGCTATTCACCGCCGAGCCCGCCAGTGCTGCGGGCTGAGGCACCGCGCGAGCGGCCGGGTGAATTTCCCCCCGGTGCGCCGCTGTATTTCCCGCGGCTCGATCTGCCGAGCAAGGTCGATGGCAGCCACGCCTTTGCGGGAGACATCCGCTTGCCGGACATGGTCTTCGCCGCGATCCACCACGGCCCGATTGGCGATGCGAAGCTGGGTCATTACGATCCGCACGCCGCCGACGGACAACCCGGACTGATCGAGGTGATTGCCGGTAAAGGCTGGCTCGCTGCGGTCGCCAGCAACTGGTGGGCGGCGGAGAAGGCGCTGGAGCGGATCGCACCGAAATTCTTGTCGCGCGGCAAGCCCGACAGCGACCGGATTGATCGTGTGCTGGCCGATGGGCTCAAGCGAGACGGCGATAGCGTTTTGGCGGTGGGCGATGCGCCGGGACAGCTCGGGACCAAGCCGGACTTCAGCGCGGACTATGTCATCGCGCCAGCGCTCCATGCCACCGTCGAAACCGCGAGCGCCACCGCCCGGATTGAAAACGGGCGCTGCGAGCTGTGGGTCGCGAGCCAGGCACCGCAGGCCGCGCGTACCGCCGTGGCCAAGGCGCTGGGTTTCGCGGCCGAGGATGTCACGCTCTACCCGCTGCCAGCGGGTGGCAGTTTCGACGTCCGGCTTGAGCATGATCACGCGGTCGAGGCGGCGCTGATCGCCAAGACAGCCAAGCGCCCGGTCCAGCTCACTTGGTCGCGCTGGCAGGAGCATCTGGCTGGCCGCCCGCGCGCCCCTGCGGCAGCGCGGCTCTCCGCCAAGGTGGCGAGCGACGGGTCGCTCCGCGCGCTGTCGCTCAAGGTCGCGATGCCGGCCACCGCGCGCGAATTCGGCGGACGGCTGTTTGGCGGACGCAGCGCCTTCGCTGCGCTCGAACTGCAGGATGAAAGCGATCCGCTCGCCGGCGCCGGACTGACCCCGCCTTACGCAATCCCCAACCTGCTGGTCGAGCATGTCCCGGTGCAGACCCAGCTGCCGACCGGGCGGCTGCGCGGCAATTCGCACGGCATCGGCGCATTCCTGATCGAGACCTTCCTCGATGAACTCGCCGCGAAGGTGCGGCACGAGCCGCTATCCTACCGCATGCTCCTGCTCGGCGCGCAGCCGCGCCTGGCCGCCTGCCTGCAGCGCGCCGCGACGCTAGCCGAATGGGGCGGCGGCAGCGGCGGTAGCGGGCAGGGCCTGGCCTGCTGGAAGATGACGCTAGGCGAGGCCGAAGGGAACATTGCCGTCGTCGCCAGCGCGCGCCGCGACGAGCGCGGGATCAAGGTCGACAAGTTCACCGCCGTCGCAGACATTGGCCGCATCGTGAACGTCGATATCGCGCGCCAGCAGATCGAAGGCGGGCTGATGTTCGGACTGGGCCTCGCCGCTGGATCGAGCACGCGCTATGCCCATGGGCTGCCTACGATCGGGCGGCTCGGCCTGCTGGGCCTGCCATTGCTCGCCGATTGTCCCGAGATCGTGACCGAATTCATCGACAGCGACGCGCCGCTGTTCGATCCGGGTGAACTTGGCGCAGTGGTCGCCCCGCCGGCAATTGCCAATGCGCTCGCCTCTTCGGGATCGACCCGGGCGCGCGGGCTGCCATTCAATGGAGAACAAGGCTGATGCTTCCTGCCGATCATCCGCCGATTGCCGCTCCGCGGATAGGCGTGCTGCTGGTCAACCTCGGCACGCCCGACGAGCCGAGCCCGCGCGCGGTGCGGCGCTATCTCAAGGAATTCCTCTCGGACCGCCGCGTCGTGGAGATCCCGCGGCTGGTGTGGTGGCCGATCCTCAACGGGATCGTGCTCAACACCCGCCCCAAGAAAAGCGCGCACGCATATAGCCAGGTCTGGAGCGAGGATGGCTCGCCGCTCGCCGCGATCACCAAGGCGCAGACTGCGAACCTGCAACGCCGCTTGGGCGATGGGATCATGGTCAGCTACGGGATGCGCTATGGCAACCCGGCGCTGGGCAGCGAAGTGCAGCGGATGAAAGATGCCGGGTGCGAACGGATCCTCATTGCGCCGCTCTATCCGCAATATTCCGGCGCGACCACTGCCACGGTGGCCGATGCGGTGGGGGTCCGGCTGGCGATGATGCGCTGGCAGCCCGCGCTGCGCAACCTGTCGCCCTATTACGACGACCCGCTGCACATCGGCGCGCTCAAGGCAGACTTGTCCCGCCAGCTCGCCGCGCTGGACTTCGCGCCCGAGGTGCTGCTGCTCTCGTTCCACGGCATGCCGCAGCGCACGCTCGAACTGGGCGATCCGTATCACTGCCACTGCCAGAAGACCGGGCGACTGCTGCGTGAGGCGCTGGCGGCGGATTTTCCGCAGCTGCGGGTGGAGCTCAGCTTCCAGTCGCGCTTTGGCCGCGCCAAATGGCTCGAACCGGCGACCGATGCGGTGCTGGCGGCCGAGGCGCAAAAGGGCACGCGCCGCCTCGCCATTGCGGCACCAGGGTTCTCGGCAGATTGCCTCGAAACCCGCGAAGAGCTGGCCATTCGCGGGCGCGAACAGTTCACTGAAGCAGGCGGAGAACAGTTTGCCGCGCTGGATTGTCTCAACACCTCGCCTGCGGGAATGGAGATGCTCGAAGCCTTGGTCCGGCGCGAATTAGCGGGCTGGTTGTAAGTGCGGGTTTAAGTTACACGGCTGTCAGTAACCCGGAAGGACCTATGGCCACTCTCGCACCGCAGCCCAGCCCGTTCACTCACTGGTCGCAGGCCCAGCCCCTCCACGTGCTCGATCACATCCCGGGTGAAGAAGGCTGGCCGATCGTCGGCACCACCTTCGCGCTGCTCGCCGATCCGCTCGGTTATGGCGAGAAGATGCGCGCCAAGTACGGGAATGTGTTTCGTAACCGTGCGTTCGGACGGCGCGGGGTGATGCTGTTCGGGGCCGATGCCAACGAACTGGTGCTGTTTGACCGCGACAAGCTGTTTTCGTCCGAACAGGGCTGGGGTCCGGTGCTTGACCAGTTGTTCCCGCGCGGACTGATGCTGATCGATTTCGACCATCACCGCGCCGACCGCCGTGCGCTGTCGATCGCCTTCAAACCCGATCCGATGCGGCATTATGCCGACGCGCTGAACCGCGGGATTGCCGCGCGGGTTGAGCAGTGGGGCGGCGAGCTGCTGTTTTACCCGGCAATCAAGCAGCTCACGCTCGATCTGGCGGCCGACAGCTTCATGGGCCTGCCGCTCGGACCCGAGGCGGACAAGATCAACAAGGCCTTTGTTGACATGGTTGCGGCTTCGATCGGGGTGGTGCGCAAACCGCTGCCGTTTACCGCGATGGGGCGCGGGGTGGCGGGCCGCAAGTACCTGGTCGAATGGTTCACCGCTGAGACACTGCGCCGCCGCGCGGAAGGCGGCGGGCAGGACATGTTCAGCCAGTTCGCCACTGCCACGCACGAAGATGGCAGCCTGATGCCGGTCGACCAAGTGGTCGATCACATGATCTTCCTGATGATGGCCGCGCACGACACAATCACCTCGTCGGCGACCTCGCTGGTCTGGCAGCTGGCCAAGCATCCCGAGTGGCAGGACAAGGTTCGCGCCGAGATCATGGCGCTGACCGGCGGCGTGCCGCGCGCAATTGCCTATGAGGAGCTGGGTAAGCTCGAACTTACCGAAATGGCGTTCAAGGAAGCGCTGCGGCTGATCCCGCCGGTGCCCAGCCTGCCGCGCCGGGCGCTGCGCGAATTCACCTTCCAGGGCTTTACCATCCCGGCCGGGACTGGGGTCGGGATCAGCCCTTCGAACGTCCACCTGATGGCCGAATACTGGCCCGATCCGCTGAAGTTCGATCCGCTGCGCTTCACCTCGGAAAACTCGGCCGGTCGCCACAAATACGCGTGGGTACCGTTCGGCGGCGGGGCGCACATGTGCCTTGGGCTGCACTTTGCCTACATGCAGATCAAGCTGCTGATGGCGCACATGCTGACGCGCTACACGATTGAGCTTGAGCCCGGTTACGCGCCCGAATGGCAGCCTTGGCCGATCCCCAAGCCCAAGGATGGCCTGATGGTGACGTTGAGGCCGCTCTAAAAATCCACCGCGATCCCGTTTTTCTCCCAGTCGCCATAGCGGGTGGGGTCGAGCGGATCGGTGGGGGGCGGGACCGGCTCGGGCTGGGGCGCGGGATCGTTGGTCCAGTTCGCGGGCTTGGCGAACTTCTCCGGACGTTTGGTGGCGCGCTGGGTCACCGCTTATAAATGCGCCCGCTGGCTCTCGATTGCAATTGCCTCTAGGGGCAGGGCCATGGACATTCCCGGCCTTCCCGCGCGCAAGGGCGCGCTCAAATTGCTCGATGCGGTGCTGAACCGGGGCGAGACGCTCGATCAGGCGACAAACTCTGCGCTGCTCGGGGTCAAGGGCAATGCCGACCGTGCGCTGGCCAAGGCGCTGGCCGGCGAAGCGCTACGCTGGCTGACCGACCTTGACGCGCTGATCGACAGCGCGACCCGGTTGCCTTTGGCGCACGATGCCAAGGCGCGGTCGGTGCTGCGGCTGATGCTCGCGGGCTGGCTGCGGCTGGAAACCCCGCCACATGCGGTGATCGCAACCGGGCTGCCGCTGCTTACGGGTGGGCCGCGGCGGCTGGCGCATGGGGTGTTCGGGGCGCTGACCAGGCGCAACGCCGCGTTGCCTGCTGCGCCGACCCTGCCAGCGCCGGTCATGTCGCGCTGGGGTGAGCGCGGCGAAGCCATCGCAGCGGGTCTGGCTGCGCTGCCGCCGCTTGATCTGACGCTGCGAGACGCGGCTGAGACCGCCATCTGGGCGGAGCGGCTGGGCGGTGTGTCACTGATGCCGGGGCATGTCCGGCTTGGCCGCGGTACTGCGGTGGAGAACCTCGAAGGCTACGACGAAGGCGCGTGGTGGGTGCAGGACCTAGCCGCCGTCTTGCCCGCGCGGCTGCTGGGTGAAGGACAGGGCCGCACGTTGCTTGACCTGTGCGCTGCGCCCGGGGGCAAGACGCTTCAGCTTGCCGCGAGCGGTTGGGCGGTGACCGCGCTCGATGCGAGCGCGAAGCGCCTCGAACGGGTGCAGCAAAACCTCGCGCGGACCGGGCTGAGCGCAGAAATAGTCGAAGCCGATGCACTGGCGTGGCAACCGTCAACCCTGTTCGATGCGGTGCTGCTCGACGCACCGTGCACCGCGACCGGGACCTGCCGCCGCCATCCCGACGTGCTCCACCGCATCGGCCTGCGCCAGATCACCGAGCAGGCCGAATTGCAGGCGGCGCTGCTGGAGCGCGCAGCCGTCTGGGTCAAACCGGGCGGAACTTTGGTCTATGCGGTGTGCTCGCTCGAGCCCGAGGAAGGCGAAATGCAAGCCGCCACGGTAACGCTCACACCCGATCCGATCTGCGCCGAAGAACTTCCCGCCGGGATCGCGCCGAGCGCGGACGGCTTTGTCCGCACCGATCCGGGGATGCTGGCAGACCAAGGCGGGCTGGACGGGTTCTTTATCGCCCGCTGGCGCAAGGACTGACGCCAAGGGTCTTGCCCTCGCGCGCCAGCGTGCCACACTCCCCGCAAAAGAGGGGATCCATCATGTACCGCACCGCCGCACTCGCCCTGTCCGCGTTCGCGCTGGCCACGCCTGCCATGGCCTATCAGGCCGAAATCCGCCGCGACGACTGGGGCATCGCCCATATCCACGGCAAAACCGATGCCGATGCAGTCTACGGGATGATCTATGCCCAGGCCGAGGATGACTTCAACCGGATCGAGATGAATTACCTGACCAACCTCGGCCGCCGCGCCGAGGCTGATGGCGATGGCGCGATCTGGGCGGATTTGCGCCAGCGGCTGTGGATCGATCCGGCCGACTTGCAGGTGCAATACGCCAAGAGCCCGCCGTGGCTGCGCGCGCTGATGCGCGGCTGGGCGGCGGGGCTTAACCAGTACCTCGCCGATCATCCCGAAGTGCATCCCAAGGTCATCACCCATTTCGAACCGTGGATGGCGCTGAGCTTTTCCGAAGGCAGCATCGGCGGCGATATCGAGGCCGTGCCACTGAGCCAGTTGGAGGCATTCTACACTGGCAAGCAGATCGCGCTGACTGCGAACGAGCGGGGCCTCGAATTCAAGGAACCGCTCGGTTCGAACGGCTTCGCGATCGGACCGTCGCACAGCGCCAATGGCCATCCGCTGTTGCTGATCAACCCGCACACTAGCTTCTTCTTCCGCTCCGAACTGCAAGTTGAAAGCGATGCCGGGCTGCATGCTTACGGCGCGGTCACCTGGGGGCAGTTCTTCGTCTATCAGGGTTTCAACGAGGCTGCCGGGTGGATGCACACCTCGAGCACGGTCGACAATATCGATGAGTTTACCGAGAAGACTTTCGCGCGGCCGGGCGGGGGCTTTGCCTATCACTATGGCAAGCAAGTGTTGCCGGTTTCGCAAAAGCCGGTGACGATCCGCTATCGTAAATCAGACGGCACCATGGGCAGCCGCACCTTCACCACCTTTGCCACGCGCCACGGCCCGATCACCCGTGCCGATGACACCAAGTGGGTCGCAACCGCGCTGATGAACCGCCCGGTCGCGGCGCTCCAGCAAAGCTTCCTGCGCACCAAGGTCCATTCGATCGCCGAGTTCAAAAAGGTCGCCGCGCTCGCCGCGAACAGTTCGAATGATACGCTGTTCGCCGACAGCAAGGGCGAGTTTGCTTTGTTCCTGCCGCAGTTCATGCCGATCCGCTCGGGCAGGTTCGATTACACCAAGCCGGTCGACGGAAGCAATCCAGCGACCGACTGGCACGGCTTCCACACCCTCGCCAGCTTGCCGCAGGTGGTCAATCCGGCGAACGGCTGGGTGTTCAACGTCAACGACGGGCCGTGGTGGTCCGCAGGCAAGGACAGCCCGAAGCAGGCCGCTTATCCGCGCTATTTCGATAGTGAGGGCAGGCAGCCGCGCACCCCGCACGCGATTGCGGTGCTCTCGGCGCGGCCAACCTTCACGCTCGATAGCCTCGTGGAGGCGGCCTACGATCCCTGGATGCCGAGTTTCGCCGAGATGATCCCCGGCCTCGTCGCTGCGCAGACGCGCCACCCCGATCCGGCGCGCGCCGAGGCTGTCGCGCTGCTCGGCAAATGGGACAACCGCTGGAGCTTGGCCTCGACCGAAACCAGTCTCGCAGTGTTCTGGGGCGAGGCGCTGTGGGAGCGCGGCAAGGACAAGGCCGCAGCGCAGGGCATCAGCGTTGCAGACTGGATGGCCAAGGCGAGCGACGAAGACCAGATCGCCGCGCTCGACAGTGCAATGGCCCGGCTCAAGGCCGATTTCGGTTCGTGGCAAGTGCCATGGGGTGAGATCAACCGCTATCAGCGCAACGACGCGAGCATCGTCCAGACCTTCGACGATACCAAGCCCAGCGTGGGCGTCCCGTTCGCCTCGGCGCAATGGGGCTCGCTCGCGAGCTTCGGGGCCAAGCGCTACCCCGGCACCAAGCGCTACTACGGCACCTACGGCAACAGCTTCGTCGCTGCGGTTGAGTTTGGCCCGAGGGTTCGCGCCCGCGCGGTAACCGCTGGCGGCGAAAGCGGCGATCCCAAGTCACCGCACTTCGGCGATCAGGTGGGGCGGTATGCAGCCGGTAACCTGCGCCCGGTGTACTTCTGGCCCGAGGACCAAGCGGGGCACATCGTTTCGACCAAGGTGGTGAAGGGACGTTAGCCGGCCAAGGTCCTCAAAATTCGCCGCAGGCGCATTTGGGGAGGTGGCACCGCGCAGCGGTGACGGAGGGGTATCGAGGCCAGTCAGGATACCCCTCCGCCTGCCGCCTTGCGGCGAAGGGCACCTCCCCGTTTGTGGTATTCGCCAAAAACGGAGAGGAACCTGAAGCGCTAGACCTTCAGCTTCTCCGCAAAGCCCTTCTGCAGCTTGGCTAGCTTGGGCGGGATCACTGCGAGGCAGTAGGGATTGCGCTGGCCTTCGCCTTGCCAGTATTCCTGATGATAGTCCTCGGCGGGGTACCAGGTGGCCGGGCCCTCGATCGTAGTCACCGCCTTCTGCCCGGGATGTGCGTCGTTCCAGCGGGCGATTGCGGCTTCGTCTTCGGCGCGCTGAGCGTCGTCCAATGGGAACAGCGCGGTGCGGTACTGGGTGCCGACATCGCCGCCTTGGCGGTTGAGCTGGGTCGGATCGTGCGTCGCGAAATGGATGTCGAGCAAGTCGGCCAGACTCACCACGGCGGGATCGAACGTCAGCTTGATTGCCTCGGCATGCCCGGTCTGACCGCCACACACCTGCTTGTAGGTGGGGTCGGGATTGGCGCCGCCGATGTAGCCGCTCTCGACTGAGCTTACGCCGTCGATCGAGCTGAACACCGCCTCGACGCACCAGAAGCAGCCGCCGGCGATAATGGCCTCAGCCATGAGGAATTCTCCTTGTTTGCTGGTTCGGTCCCGATTTGGGGTCCCTCTACTCATTCGGCAATGGTGGACTTGGGGTTACAAGCGAAATATGCGGCAATGCCATGACCACGCTGACCGTCGCCGCCCTGCAATTGCCGCTTGGCTCGCCTGATGAGGGCGAGAATATTGCCGCCGTGGCCGCGCGGGTCGAAGCGGCCGCGGGCAAGGGCGCGCAAGTGGTGCTGCCGCCTGAACTGTTCTCGGGCCCCTATTTCTGCAAGGTTGAGGATGAATCGCTGTTTGCGCTCGCCCGCCCGACTGCCCAGCATCCTTCGGTGATCGCGATGCAGAAGCTTGCCGCCGCGCTCAAGGTGGCGATCCCGACCAGCTTTTTCGAGCACGACGGGCAGCACTATTACAACACCATGGCGATGATTGGTCCCGATGGGCAGATCATGGGCACTTACCGCAAGAGCCACATCCCCGATGGGCCGGGCTACGAGGAAAAATACTATTTCCGCCCCGGCAACGATGGGTTCAAGGTCTGGGACCTGTTCGGCCATAAGGTTGGCGTGGGGATCTGCTGGGACCAGTGGTATCCGGAATGCGCGCGGGTCATGGCGCTGATGGGCGCGGAAGTGCTGTTCTACCCGACCGCGATTGGCTCCGAGCCCTATGACGCAGAACTCGACACCAGCCGGATGTGGCGCCGCGCGATGCAGGGCCATGCAGTATCGAACTGCATGCCGGTGGTCGCCGCCAACCGCATCGGGCTGGAGGACGACCAGCGCTTTTACGGCCACTCGTTCATCGCCGACGAATGGGGCGATCTGATCGAAGAGTTCGGCGGCGAGGAGAGCGGCGTGCTGGTCCATACGCTCGACCTGGCGCGGGCGGCCAAGCACCGCGCGGGCATGGGCTTTTTCCGCGATCGCCGCCCGCAGCTCTACGGCCGCATCGCGCAGGATATTTGATTGGCGCAGCGCTACCTGATCGCGCTAGGGTCAAACCAGCGGCATGGGCGGCTTGGATCGCCGGAGAAGGTGTTGGCGGCGGCATTGCCCGAACTGGACCGCAAGGGTGTGAAGCTGGAAGCCAGTGGCCCGGTGGTGCGCAGCGCGCCGATTGGCCCGTCACGCCGCCGCTATGCCAACTCTGCCGTGCTGGTGAAGTGCAAGCTCGATCCCCCCGAGTTGCTCGCCCGGCTGAAGGACATCGAGGCCAAATTCGGCCGCCGCCGCGGCGGTCAGCGCTGGGCGGCGCGGGTGCTCGATCTCGATATCGTGCTGTGGAGCCAGGGCACGTGGGCTTCACCCGGCCTCACCGTGCCGCATCCGTTGTTCCGTGCGCGTAACTTCGTGCTTGGTCCGGCGACCAAGATCGCCCCGCACTGGCGCGATCCAATAACTCGACTTTCGCTGCGGCAACTCCATGCTCGCTTGACCCGCCCCCGCCCCGCCCCTAGGTGAGCCTCCGCGTGAGGGCCCTTAGCTCAGTCGGTAGAGCAACTGACTTTTAATCAGTAGGTCGCTGGTTCGAACCCAGCAGGGCTCACCATTCAGTCCGCTTGTGACTGCCAATCTATGCCTATGCGAAGACGAAGGCCACAAGGCCGCGGAACTCGGCCCTTCTGAGCCACTCGGTATCGGGGGTCGTAGGACAAGAGACGATTTGTCCACACGCGTGGAGCGCAAATCGCGCCCGCGTCTCACTGCGCGGAAAAGTGTCCTAAAGTTGCGAAAGTCCGGTTCAGGCGGGTCCGAAGCCCAGCGCCGAGCGCTGCTCGTTCCATGCAAGCGGCAGCGATGCCATGCGCGAGAGGAACCGCGCGGTGAGGGTGCGCGGTTGGGCGCCATCCAGAATGGCGGTGACAATCGCCGGATCGAGATAACTCAGACGGGCCACCCGTTCGAGATGGCGCAGGGAAGTTATTGGGGTCATTGCAACCTCATCTTGTGTCATCGCCAGTAGTTGCTCTCGAACTATGAACGCTCGGGTGATCAGTTCGACCAGGCGCTCGTCTCGCGGCGTGACCAGCCCAGCAGGTGGATCGAGCCGCAGGCGAGGCTCATGCCCGAATGTTGCAGGCGTTGCTGCAATGGCTACCTCGATTTTTGGCAAGTCGGTACCCTCCAGTCCGATCCCACCTAGCAGCGAAGTAATATCGATAGCTGCCGCGATCCCCGTCGGTCGTACATCGACTCTAAGCTTAAGTGCTTGCATCATTTCCCTGGAATCGAGCAATGAAGCTTCACGCAACTCACGACCGAATGCTGCGCAGCATGAGATCAGGCGAGCAAGGGCCTGCGTCTCAAGTTCGGCGACCAGCTGCCGAGTGTTGCGACTGTCGCCGAGCCAACTCGCTACCGCGCGGCAGACAGCTGCCTCAAGCTCTCCTGCTGGCAAGCGCTGCGTTGGTTCGCGGGAATCGTCGCGCAGGCTCGATGCATAGTAGCGGTAGCGGCGACCATGATTGTGGGTGTGCACCGGAGACATCGGCCGAGTGAACTGGTCGAAGATCATGCCCATGAGCATGCTCTTGGGCCTGCGCTTGCAACCGGGTGCACGCGGATTGGTGCGTTCTCCCAGCCTGGCCTGGACGGCACCAAACAGCTCGCGACTCACAATCGCGTCGTGCTCACCGGCATAGACGTTCCCTTGATGCACGACTTCGCCGATATAGGTGCGGTTGGCGAGAATGGCGTACAGCGCACCGCGGCAAAACGGCAGACCGCCTCGTGGGGACCCATCGCGGGCGACGCGCCGCTTGGAGACAAAGCCGTCGCGGTGCAGTGCCACGAGCAACTCCGCGACCGACGAGCTTTGCAGGTATCGCTCCATGATCGTGATTACGGTCGCGGCCTCGTCTTCGACCACGACCAGCTTACGGTTCTGGGCGCAAAAGCCCAGCGGCACACAGCCGCCCATCCACATGCCGCGAGCCTTCGATGCCGCTACTTTGTCGCGGATCCGTTCGGTAATCACCTCGCGCTCGAACTGCGCGAACGAGAGGAGCACGTTGAGCGTCAGCCGGCCCATCGAGTTGGTGGTGCTGAAGGCCTGAGTGACACTGACGAACGAGGTGTCGGCGGCGTCGAGAACCTCGACGATCTTGGCGAAGTCAGCGAGGCTGCGCGTGAGGCGGTCGATCTTGTAGACCACCACGATATCGATCTTGCTGGACTTCACATCGGCCAGTAGCTGGCGCAGGGCAGGGCGCTCGATGGTGCCGCCCGAGAACCCGCCATCATCGTAGTAGTCGGGCAGAAGCGTCCAACCTTCATGTTGCTGGCTCAGCACATAGGCGGCACAGGCTTCGCGCTGGGCGTCCAGGCTGTTGAAGGCCTTGTCGAGACCCTCCTCGGTAGATTTGCGGGTGTAGATGGCCCAGCGCAGTCGCGGCGTCGGACTAGCCACCTCGCGTAAGCCCGAGCTTGCCAAGCCTCGGACTGGCAAGCCCAAAGAACCGCGAACCTGACCAGGCCGCGCCCGTGATGGTCCGGGCGATCGCGGTCAGCGAGCTATGGAGTTCGCCGCGATATTCGAAGCCCGTCTCAAGCACGACGACTTGGTGAACCTCGCCGTGCCAGGTTCGGGAGAGCCAGGTGCCGGGCTTGATCTCAAGCGATGCATTGGCCGCTTTGCCGAGGGTCGCCTTGTCACCGTGCCGCTTGAGGCGCCGTTGGAGCGTCTTTCCAGCCGATCCAGCAGCCTTTTCCTGGAGTGCGTGGGCGATCGCTCGAGTTAGCAGGCCCGAGCCAAATGCTGGTGGCGCAGGCTGACCTGTCAGCCTGCGCCACTCCGCTTTCTTCTGCGCTGCGCTCATCGTGGCGAGCGCAGCGATACGATTGTCCAAGTTCATAATGCTACACCGTCGATCCGGTAAAGGCGCGTGCCGTCGATCTTGGCGCTGCGCACCGTGTGGCCCTTCTTCTTAAGTCCGGTCAGCGCGGCCCGGGTGGTGTGGGGCAGCCAGCCGGTCGCGGCGACCAGCTGGTCAATGGTCGTGCCTTCCGTGCCGCTGAGCAGGCCGAGGACAGTATCAATCTTGGTCTCGCGCTTGGCAGGAGCCGAGTCGGCTTCCTTGGCCTGCGGTTCGCGGGCCATCTTGCGCGGGCGTTTGGATGCGAGCTTCGCTTCGGTGTTATTAATCATGGGTGGTACTCCTGAGCGGAACTGCAAGGATTGCTGCTCCCACTACCCAAGGCCCTGCCGATCGCGTCGGTCAGGGTTGCTGCCGTTCAACTCGGCCGCGATTCAATGACAGCACCAATGCTTGGCGTGCACCGGAAGCCCAATGGAATGTCCGCTTGCGGGGACACTCCGGAACGGCAGGTCTCGGATTGAAAAATTCGAAAGCGGACGATCCAGACAACAAGAACCTGCGGCAGCTATCCGGGCCCCTATTCTGAAAGCTGCCTTTCCGCACACGACAACATTGCAGACATTCATGCAATCCGTACCGATGGTTCAAATCCCGCTCGGTAACGGCCAGTCGGGCAAACCTGCGCGCATGCCTATTTTCCACCTTGTCCAGGGCCTCCCTGCCGAGTGGGGTTGAGCCTGAAAATTCAAAAAGGCCGGCGACCCGCTTATGAAATTTAAGCGCAGCCGACGTGGTGTTATCAAATCTGACGAGCACACAACTCACCTATTGCACCGATCCCGATCAGCCGTCACAACTGTCTCGACATCAATAGGGAGAATGAAATTGCTGTTCCACACGATGGTAGGGTCTAACGACATCGAGCGGTCCCGGCGGTTCTACAATGCGGTATTGGGCGTCTTGGGCGTGCAGGAACCGGCGCTCAATATTGCGGGAAGCGGGCATACTCGCCTTTTTTATCCGAATGAGGGCGGAACGAACTTCATCGTCACCGAGCCGATCAACGACGAGCCGGCAACTGTGTCGAACGGCAGCACTGTGGCCTTCTCATGCAATTCGCCTGAGCAAGTTCAACAGTTTCATGATGCTGCAGTTGCGAACGGCGGAACGTCAATCGAAGATTTACCTGGTCCGCGGGAGTCGGCCATGGGCATGATCCACTTGGCTTATGTGCGCGACCCTGACGGCAACAAACTTTGTGGAATCCACATTCCCGGATAGGTTTTTTCACCCGTCCCTGGGCATCCTCGTTAAGAAACCGTAGGTAGAAAGCTGTCGGTCCGCTGACCATCCCAAACATGGCAATGCACCAAGTCACTGAACGGTCCGTATGCTGCCAAAGTTGCAGAGTAGGCACTCCAACTCGCTCTTAGACCGAGGAATTTTGTCGGGTTGGACTGAGAGTCCCAAAAACCCACTGAGCCCCGGGAAGGAATAATCCTCCGGGGCCCAGGGCGTTGGCACAAATCAATCGTCGTCATCGTCCCGATCATGGCGATGTTCGCTACGCCAACGATATTGCCGGGCGCGTTCCTCACGCAATCGCTCAAGCTGTTCACGGCGTTGGCGTTCCTGCCAGCGTCGGTCTCGGTAGCGCGCATCCTGGTAGCGCGGATCTTGGTACCGCGGGTCTTGGTAGGAGCTGTAATTGCTCGCGGTGTCAGCATCTGACATTTATCAGTCCACTTACCTACGCGGCTATGGTTTGGCCAAACTTGGAGTGCTTGTATCGTTCCTCGGCTTGGTCGAGGCTGTAGAATGCGGTGATCATGTCCGTCGTGGCTGGTTCGCCTTTGTCGGCGGAGCGCTGGTGGCAAGCCACTGCCATACGACCATGCTGCTTTGGCCGCTTGTAGCAATGGGCGCGGTGCTGCTCGATTGGGCTATCGCGCCCGGCCTCACTCGCACGGTCGTCCTACGCGTCGCATGGGCAACCTTGACGACGTTGGTTTTGTCCGCCTGGGTTATCGTAACTGCCGCACTGCAACTCCGCGCTCATAGCGCGAACATCAACTGGATCGTAGCACTCAACCTCGATGATTTGATCTCCAGTGCGAACCTGCAACTGCTGTTGGACGGCGTGGTGGGATCGGCAGTGATGCTCCTCCTGATCGCGGTCGGTGCAGCGCGCACCTTCAAGATGCGGGAATCTCGCCTGGCGTTGTTCGTTCTGGTCATAGGAGTCGCAGCACTGAAGGCGCTCGATTGCGTCCATCCGGTGATCTCGGATTTCACACTGCATTGGGCGGTCAGTTTCTCCGTGCTTCTAGCGGCTGCGGCACTCGTGCCATCGCAGGGGCCGCCGCCCGAATTACGGGAGTTCACGGCATGGCTGGCCTCTGTGTCGGTTCTGGCGGGCTTTGCTGTCATTGGCCCGTGGTCGCTGAGGCGCGAAGGCTACATTCCTCGACCGCAGAATTGGCAGGCCGCGATCCAGCGGGTCGATGCGACGCAGGGCGCGACCATGCTGGTCAGTCACGAGTCCATGGGTGTGGTCGTTCAGCAAGCTTGCATGCTGGAATACCATGCGCTCACATGTCCATTCCCAGTGGTGGTCAGCGCAAACCCTGCCCAGACCGACAATTGGGCTAAAGGTGGTTATCGCGGGCCAATTGTCAGCTCCTTTGGCGTTCGCCGAGCACTAGGCGGAGCCCGCAGCGTCTTCGCGTTCAGCCGCTATCTCTATCGCCCGCTCGATCCCTTCGGACTCGACAAGGGCGATTATGGCGAGGTCGAATGGGACGACGGTGAACTAATCGGCCCTATCCCGGTGAACGCATTCGACGTACGTCCTTTTAGCCATCCGCCTGTCCCGGATCCAGCACCCGCGCAAGACAGCTAACCTAGGGTCAGGACTCATTGATCATAACCAGTAGCAGCAGGTTGCTGCGATTGAGATGGCGGACATGAAGGTATGGGCGCAGCGGTCGTAGCGGGTCGCGACGCGGCGCCAGTCTTTGATCCTGGCGAAGACGTTTTCGAT
>JANYEY010000040.1 GCA_025359685.1 Sphingomonadaceae bacterium
GCTGGTTCCTGCCGCCTACCGCCCGGACACGCTGACCAACTGGGAAGTGGGGCTCAAGACCGATCTGTTTGACCGCAAGGTGACCTTCAACGCATCTGCCTACTACATGATCTGGGAAGACACGCAGATCGGCTTCTTCAACCCCGCTGCCGGCTTCGGCAACACGGCGTTTGCGACCAACGGTCCAACCTATCACATCAAGGGCGCCGAAGTGCAGATTGTAGCCCGGCTTTCGGACGGTCTGACGGTCCAGGGTTCGGCAACCTACAACGATTCGAAGCAGGCCAACGCGCCTTGCTTCATCGCCAACAACCCGGGTGTATCCAGCTTCGGCCAATGCATCACCCAGGTCTTCTCGGGCGGTGTGGTGAAACCGGTGCAGAGCCCGTTCGGCAACGTTGGTGGGATCACGCCGTTCAGCCCGCATTTCCAGGGCAACCTGCGGATCCGCTACGAGTGGGCTGGTCCGGGCGGAATGGATTGGTTCATCGCGGGCGGTGTGAACTACACCAGCTCGATGTATAACGAGCCTGCGACTTACCCGTCGGGCGATGTTGCTGGCAACGGCAGCGTGCTCGGCCCCAACGGGATCATCGTGCCGGCCACCACCGTGCTGCGCTACAAGATGCCGGGCTATGCGCTGACCGATGCGCAG
Source organism: Sphingomonadaceae bacterium (assembly GCA_025359685.1). GTDB lineage: Bacteria > Pseudomonadota > Alphaproteobacteria > Sphingomonadales > Sphingomonadaceae > Novosphingobium. Next base: position 656 of record JANYEY010000040.1, read on the forward strand.
ATCGGCTTCACACGCGACAACTGGACCGTGACCATCTTCGGTGACAACCTGTTCAACTCGCACGCATCGACCTTCACCAACTCGGCGGAGTACATCAAGACTTCGACGATCGTCCGTCCGGCGACTTACGGCATCAAGATCAGCACCAAGATCTGATCGGATGTCGTTTGTTCGAAATGCAGGGGGTGGTGCCGCAAGCACCGCCCCTTGTTTTTCCGTCGCTGCAGGTTTGACAAGCGCCCGGCCATTCCCGACGGATAATGCGTAATGATCGCCCAAGCCGAAATTTCGAGCGACAAGCCAACGCGGTCGCCGCAGTCGTCTCCTGTCTCTCCGCTGGACGCAGAGCTGCTTCACTTGCATGCACTGCAGGCGACGGGTGACTACGCCGCCGTCGTTGCCGGTGCAGATCGCCTGCTTGAACCGCACCCGGCTAATCGCGATCTGCTGCTGCTTGCCGCACACTCACTGCGCATGACGCAGCAAACCGACCTGGCGCTGGCTATGCTTGACCGGCTGGCGCAGCATCACCCTCGGTTTAGCCAAATGTTTCTCGAACGCGGGTTATGCCATGTCGCACGTCGCGATGCGCCGGCCGCGATCGAGGATTTGCGCACCGCGGTGACGATCAATCCAGCTCTGGCGATGGGCTGGCACATGCTCGACGGGCTGCTTCGCATGACCGGCGACCAGGCCAACGCCGCCACGGCAGTCAAGCATTCCTCACACCTCGCCAGCCTTGCGCCGCCGATCGTTACAGCCAAGGTGTTGTTTTACGACGGCGAGATCGATCAGGCCGAGATGCTGATCCGCCGCTTCCTGCTCGATGTCGGGGATCATCCCGAAGCGATGCGCCTGCTCGCGCAGATCGGCCAGGTGCGCAATGTGCTCGACGATGCCGAAACGCTCTATGCCGCCGTGCTGACTTTGGTGCCGGAGCATAACGAGGCACGGCACGAATATGTTCAGGTGTTGATCGGGCGGCACAAGTTCCCCGAAGCCAGGGCAGCCCTTGAGCCCCTGCTCAAGCTTGATCCGGCCTATCACGCCAACCGCATTCAGGCGGCGACCATCCAGGTCGGGCTGGGCGATTTCGAAGGGGTAATCCCGGAATATCGCGCGATGTTGGCCGAAACCACCGGCGATTCTCCGCACGCGCGGTTCCATCGCTCCGATCTAAACCTCTGGCTCGGCCATTCCCTCAAGACCGAGGGCAGGACCGATGAGGCGATCGAGGCTTACCTGGCTGCAACCGCCGACCGGCCCGATTTCGGCGACGCGTGGTGGAGTCTGGCCAATCTCAAGACCTATCGCTTCGCGCCCGTATCGATCTCCGTGATGCGTGAGCGGCTCGGCCACCCCGATACCGCGGAGAACGACCGGATCCATATCGCATTCGCGCTGGGCAAAGCGCTTGAGGACAATGGCGATTTCGCCGGATCTTGGGCGGCCTACGAGCAGGGCAATGCCATGCACCGGGCAAGCAACGGCTTCATTCCCGAGGTGTTCGAGACCAACACGCGCGAACAGAAGCGCGTGTGCACAGCTGCCTTTTTTGCCGAGCGGGCCGGCTGGGGTCTCGACGATCCCGCTCCGATCTTCGTGCTCGGCCTGCCGCGTTCAGGGTCGACGCTGATCGAGCAGATCCTCGCGTCGCACAGCATGGTTGAGGGCACGCAAGAGTTGCCCGATGTACAGCGGATCGTTCACGAATTGCAGGGCCGTGAACTCAACTTCGACGAGCCGCGCTACCCTGGCGTGCTGCCCGAGCTCGATGCGGCTGCCATCCGCCGCTTCGGTGAGCAGTACATTGCCGACACGATGCCTAACCGGATCCTCGGACGCCTCTATTTTATCGACAAGATGCCGAACAATTTCAGGCATGTGGGCCTGATCCACCTGATTCTGCCAAATGCGAAAATCATCGATGCGCGGCGCGATGCAATGGCGTGCTGCTTCAGCAACCTCAAACAGCTGTTCGCGCAAGGGCAGGAATTCACTTACGGGATCGAGGATATCGGGCGCTACTACCGGACCTACATCGAGCTTATGGACCACTGGGATGCGGTGCTGCCCGGCCGGGTGCTGCGCGTGCAGCACGAGGACGTGATCGACGATCTCGAAGGAAGCGTGCGGCGCATTCTGGGCTATTGCGGCCTGCCCTTCGAGGCGGGATGCATCGAGTTCCACAAGACCAAGCGCAGCGTGCGCACGCCGAGTTCCGAGCAGGTTCGCCAACCGATCTTCCGGGACGGGCTCGACCAGTGGAAGAATTTCAGCCCTTGGCTGGAACCGCTGCGTGATATTCTGGGACCGGAACTG
>JANYEY010000052.1 GCA_025359685.1 Sphingomonadaceae bacterium
CGTCGGCATCCTGTTCGCCGAAGGATCGGACAAGGCGATGATAATGCAGCTCAAGGGCGATATCGAAGCGGCTGGTGGCCGGGTCAAGCTGGTCGCGCCAAAGGTTGGCGAAACCCCGGTCAAGGGCGGCACGCTCAAGGCTGACGGGCAATTGGCAGGCTCGCCCTCGGCGCTGTTCGACGCAGTGATCGCAATCCTGATGCCCGATGCCGCTGCCATGCTCGCCAACGACGTCGGCGCGGTCGCCTGGTTTGCCGATGCGAACTTCCATTGCAAGACCATCGGCGCCTGCGGCGGCACCCGCGAGCACCTGTTGCCAAAGGCCAATGTCGAACCCGACGAAGGCGTTCCGCTGCCCGAAGACTTCATGAAGGTCGGCGCGATACGGCACTGGGCGCGCGAGCCCAAAGTGCGCGACCTGGCTTGAACGGCGTTCAATCGGCGGCGTGATCGGCGGCGTGTAAGCCCCGCCGCCACAACACCCACCCCGCAATCCCGATCGTCACCGCCAGCCCGGCGCCGAACTCGCCCGTCACGTAAGGGCTAACCGGCCCCGCCTTGGTCCCCGCATCGAAAATCCCCTGCACAATCAGGTTGTGCGAGGCGTGCAGCACTGCCGCTGTCCATAGGCTCCCGCTCGCCAACCTGATCCAAGCCATGACGGCGCTCATCGCGAAGACCATTGCGGTGAAGCACAGCAGCGAGAACCACAGCGGGGTGCCTTCGGCGTGGTAATCGCCGCCGAGGATCAGCGGTACGTGGAACAGCAGCCACACCACTGACGAGATCAGCCACACATTGCGCAGGCTCGTGCCCCGGGCGAGTTGCGGCACGAGCAGGCCGCGCCAGCCGATTTCTTCGCCGAGCGCGGTGAGCAGCGACTGGACCATGCCGGCGGTGAGCAGCAGGCCGAGCGCGGGGAGGGCGGCCAGGCCGCCGGCCTCGGCGCTCCACCCGGCGGGGTTGAATGTGCCGAGGCCGCTCAGCCAGGTCAGGCCATAGACCGGCAGCGCATATATAAGCGGCAGCACCAGTGCGAGGGCGAGCAGCTTTGCGGTGTGCGGCTTCCAGCCGAGGCCCTTTATACTGCGCGTGGTGATCAGCTGGGTGAGGATCGCGGCGAGGCCGGGCATCCACATCAGCACCGCGACCGGCAGCATCTTCATTTCGCCGCCGCCGCGCAGAATCGGGACATAGGCGGCGCTGACCAGCACGGTGGCGAGGATCAGGAACAGGGTGACCTTGCGCTTTGCGTCGGCTTTACCGGCGCTCGTCCGGTCGGCAAACTGCTCGCGTAACAGGTCGCCGGCGGTTTCGGTCGTTTCGGTCATGGTATCCCCCCCAAGCGTTGACGCGAGACTAGGCTGCGGGCAGGGCGGGGGCAAGTTGGCGTCTGGGCGGGGCGGGCCATTGCGCTTGACCTGCCGGGCGAATCCCCCTAACGGCCGTCACTTCCCGGAGGGGCGACGGTCTCTTCGGGAAACTTTGAGCTGAACATTGGCGGTGCGTCGCGGACCTTAGGTCCTTGGTAATCCGTCAAAGTAACCCGGCCGCTGGCGGCGGGGTGGAGTGTTTTCGGTTCGTGACATGCAGCGCTGCGGGGCCTCGTCCCGCACATCGCGCGCATTCGCGGCTTTCCGCTGATCCTTCACCATTCGCCCACGCGGCTCAAGCAAGGTGAAGTCTTTAATGCCTACTATCAACCAGCTGGTCCGCCACGGACGCGTCCCGCAGAAGGTGAAGTCCAAGGTTCCGGCCATGGAGCAGAACCCGCAGAAGCGCGGCGTTTGCACCCGGGTCTATACGACCACCCCGAAGAAGCCGAACTCGGCTTTGCGCAAGGTCGCCAAGATCCGCCTGACCAACCAGCGCGAAGTGATTTCGTACATTCCGGGCGAAGGCCACAACCTGCAGGAGCACAGCGTTGTGCTGATCCGCGGCGGGCGCGTGCGCGATCTTCCCGGCGTGCGGTATCACGTGCTGCGCGGCGTGCTCGATACGCAGGGGGTCAAGGACCGCAAGCAGAGCCGTTCGAAGTACGGCGCCAAGCGCCCGAAATAAGCGCGCCGCCGCTTACTGGTTTACCGGCCCCCGCGCCCATGCGCGCTGGCCTGAGTTAAGGAATTCATCCGATGTCACGTCGTCGTCGTCCCGAGAAGCGGGAAATCCTGCCTGATCCCAAGTTCAAGGATCAGATCCTGTCCAAGTTCATGAACAACCTCATGATGGACGGCAAGAAGTCGGTTGCGGAAAGCATCGTCTATGGCGCCATGGAAACCATGGAAGTCCGGGCGAAGAGCGATCCGATCCAGCTGTTCCACGATGCGCTGAACAATGTGAAGCCGCAGATCGAAGTGCGTTCGCGCCGCGTTGGCGGTGCCACGTATCAGGTGCCGGTCGAGGTTCGCCCCGAGCGCGCCCAGGCGCTGGCGATCCGCTGGCTGATCATCGCCGCGCGCAACCGCTCGGAAACGACGATGTCGGCCAGGCTTAGCGCCGAGCTGCTCGATGCGGCCAACAACCGCGGCAATGCAGTCAAGAAGCGCGAAGACACTCACCGTATGGCCGACGCCAACCGCGCGTTCTCGCACTATCGCTGGTAAGGTTTTGCGGGCGGCCAGTTTCTTCGGGTCGGCCTTCAAACGGTAACATTCGTAACCATATGGGCGGGGCAGCC
>JANYEY010000071.1 GCA_025359685.1 Sphingomonadaceae bacterium
AAAGGGAAGGCCCCCGGGCAATGGCACTCACAGATACTACAATTCGGTCGCTTGTTCACAGCGATAAGCCGATCAAGAAGGCCGACGAAAGAGGCCTGTTTCTTCTTTTGCAGCCTTCCGGGGGAAAACTCTGGCATTTCAGGTACCGGTTCGGTGGAAAGGAGAAAAAACTCTCCTTCGGACGCTACCTCGCGCGGGCAGGGCATGATGTTGGGCGGAACCGCGCCCGCCGCGAAGTTCGAATTTGCATGGCAGGAAGCTGAAGTCAGCGTTGTCTGACTCCCCAGATGCCCTAATGCGTCGGCGTCGCAAGAGTAGCCAAACGCCCTGTGCAAGACGGAGAAAATTCAGAGGCGCATACCCCTCCACCAGCTGCGCAAGTCCTCCTCCCCGTGCCACCTCGGAATTCTGCCGAGTCGCACCCTCTCCACCCCCTCCAACCCCGTAAATGCTGCATCGCAGCACGCGTAACCGGCTCCTTTATCGCTGAAATCGCCCGTTTCACCGAATCCTGTGTGCAACTGCGGAACGATGTGTCACGCTCTGCATTGGAGGAGCAGTGCCGCGCTTTACGGGGTGACCGATGTTCCAGGATTCCAGTCTGACTTTTGATCCCGTGAAGGAAGCCAGCGCTTCCGTCATTCCGCTTTTTTCGGCCCGCGTCTGGCCGGCGGTGCAGAGTGGTGCGCCGCTCACTGTGGCGCTGATCGGCACGTATGTGCCGCGCAAGTGCGGGATCGCGACTTTTACTTCCGATGTGGTGAGCCAGCTGGGCGCGCATGAGCCGGATGTTGCCGCCAGCGTCTATGCGCTCGATACGCCGGAGCGCGCAGGGCTGTATCCTGCGGGCGTTGCGGTGATCGATGCCGAAAGCCGCGAGGCCTATCTGGCGGCGGCACGCAGCATCAATGAAAGCGGCGCCGACGCGGTCTGGCTGCAGCACGAATTCGGGATCTTCGGCGGGCCGGATGGCGAGCTGGTGATCGAACTGGTCGATGCCCTGGCCGCGCCGCTGGTCGTTACCCTCCATACCGTATTGGGCGAGCCTTCGGCGAACCAGCGCCGGATTGTCGAGCATCTGCTGGCCCGCGCGAGCCGGGTGATGGTGATGTCGCGCCATGGCCGCGATCTGCTGGTCGAGCGTTACAAGGCGCCGCCCGCGCTGATCGAGGTGATCCCGCACGGCGCGCCCGACCGGCCGTTTGGGCGCGAGGCAGAATTCAAGGAACGGCTGGGCTTGCCGGGGCGCAAGGTGCTGATGACCTTCGGGCTGCTTGGCCCGGGCAAGGGGCTGGAGCAGGTGATCGCGGCGCTGCCGGCGATCGTCGCGCAGTACCCTGACACGGTCTACCGGATCGTCGGCGCGACCCACCCGAACTTGCTGGCGCGCGAAGGCGAGCGGTACCGCGATGGGCTGATGGCGCAAGCCGAGGCGCTGGGGGTGGCGGATCACATCGCGTGGGACAACCGCTTCCTCGATACCGCCGAGCTGCTTGACCAGCTGGAGGCCTGCGACATTTACCTCACCCCTTATCCGGGCATGCAGCAGGCCACATCAGGCACGCTGAGCTATGCCGTGGCGCTGGGCAAGGCGGTGGTTTCCACGCCCTATGTCCACGCCCGCGAGCTGCTGGCGGGCGACGTTGGCGTGCTGGTTGAACCCGGTTCGAGCGAGGCGATTGCTGCCGGGGTGCTGGGTCTGCTGGGCGATCCCACGCGGATGGCGGCTACCAAGGCGCGCGCATATGCCGCTGGCCGCGCGACGATCTGGCCGCAATTCGCCCGCGCGACCGCGGCGATGCTGCGCCGCGCGGTGGTCCGTCCGCAGCCCGAGCTGGTGCTGACCGCGACGCCGGGGCTCAGCGGGTTCCTGAGCATGTGCGACGGCACCGGGATGCTGCAGCACGCGATCCTGACCGTGGCTGACCGGCGCCACGGCTATTGCCTCGACGATAACGCCCGCGCGCTGATGCTGATGAACCATGTCGAAGGCATGGACCGGTCTGAGCGGCTGGGGTGGAGCAGCACCTTCGCCAGCTTCGTCCAGCACGCGTGGAACCAGGATGGCGGGCATTTCCGCAATTTCATGAGCTTTGAGCGGACCTGGCTTGAGGACAAGGGTTCGGACGATTCGAACGGGCGCGCACTGTGGGCGCTGGGCGATACCTTTGCCCATTCGCCCTTCGCCGATTTGCAGAGTTGGGCCTTGCACTGGTTCGACGAGACCCTGCACACGCTGGACACTACCGAAAGCCCGCGCACGCTGGCCTTCGGGATGCTCGGCGCGGCCATGGTGCTGCAGAACGGCGGGCGGCCGCATGACGGGGCCGAGGCCTTGCTCCAGCGCGGCGGAGACTTGCTCCACCGCTTGCTGCTTGCCGCGCGCCGGCCCGACTGGGGCTGGTTCGAAGCCGTGCTCGGCTATGATAACCCGCGCCTGCCGCAAGCGCTGATCGCGGCCGGCCATGCACTGGGCCGCGCGGACTGGTTGCGCGAAGGGCTGGCGACGCTCTACTGGATCGCCCAACGGCAGACCTCGGCCGGCGGGCTGTTCCGCCCGGTCGGTTCGGAAGGGTTCGGGCTTGCGTACGATCAGCGCCCGTTCGATCAGCAGCCGCTTGAGGCGCAGGCCGCGATCGAGGCTTGCGCGGCGGCCTATGCGGTCGATCGCTCGGCACGCTGGTTGAACCATGCGCGCGCGGCCTATGCCTGGTTCATGGGCGCAAATGATCGCGGCGCGACGGTTGCAGATTTGGCTACCGGTCGCTGCCGTGACGGGGTAACCCCGCGCGGTGCCAACGAAAATTGCGGGGCCGAGTCGATCCTCGCGCTGCAGTTGTCGCACATCACGATGAAGCGCCTTGGCTTTGGCAACGGTGCGGAACCTGGCCGAAGCCAACTGGGGAAAGAGTTTGCTGGAATTGACGGATCGACCGGTAGCGCGGTTGCGCATCCATGATCTCAGGCTTCACGCTGACCCGTCGCGCGTAGTCCTTCGCCCGTTTCACCTGGGCTGGCAGTCGGTCTCGGCGCCCAGCGACCGGGCGTTGGCGCTGGTTGAGGATGTCGCCGCGCTGAGCGAGGACGTGGTCCGGATCGAGCACGACAAGGTGCTCAAGGACTTCGCCCAGCGCCACTGGCAGACCGAGCTGTTGTTCACCGAACGCTATGTCGAGGTGAAGGCCAACCTCGGGTTTGACGATTCCACCTTTTCAGACGCGCGCAAGCAGCTGATCGGGGCCTATTTCTGCCACGAATATACCTATGCCGCCGCCGCGTTGATGAACCCGTCGATTGTCCCGCACCCGGACCAGTCGGGCATGTCGAAGGGCGCGGTGCGCTTCGTGATGTCGCTGCGCGCGGTGGGCGAGGGGCACATCTCCTCGATCGCCTTTCGCGAAGGTATTGCCCACAAGGACGGGACCTTCCAGCTGTGGCCGCAAGATCATTTCGCCACCGCCGCAGTGATCGACGATGCCTCGCTGACCGACGTCGATGCTGCGGTCACGGTCCACCGCCATGCTGAAAGCAACCTGTCGAACACGGTGATCTTCCCGATTACCGAGCAGCAGCGCGGAGGCCTCGAGGACCTCAGGCTGGTGCAATACGATCATGTGGATGGCAGCCTCGAATGGATCGGCACTTATACCGCCTATTCGGGCAGCTCGATCCGCTCCGAACTGCTCCGCACCCGCGATTTCCGCAGCTTTCAGCTCGAACCGATCCAGGGCGCGGCGGGTCGCAACAAGGGCATGGCGCTGTTCCCCGAGAAGATCGACGGGCGCTATGTGATGATCGGGCGGCAGGACGGCAAAAACCTGTTCCTGCTGCGCTCGGACAGCCTTGAGTGCTGGGACGATGAAGGCGTGTTCCTGATGGGCCCGAAGTTCCCGTGGGAATTCATCCAGATCGGCAACTGCGGCAGCCCGATCAAGACCGAGGCTGGCTGGCTGGTGCTGACTCACGGGGTTGGCGCGATGCGCAAATATGCGCTGGGCGCGGCGCTGCTTGACCTCAAAGATCCGTCCAAGGTCCTCGCCCGCAGCCGCGAGCCACTGCTGACCGCCGAAGACGCCGATCGTTCAGGCTATGTCCCCAACGTGATCTACACCTGCGGCGCGATGAAGGTGGGGGACGCGCTGCTGATCCCGTATGGCATTTCGGACAGCGCGGTCGGCTTTGCTTCGACGTCGATCAAAGATCTGCTGGCGATGATGGATTAGCAGCATGAGCGCGGGGGCGACCAGTCACGCAGCGGTGCAGCAGGCGTTCGGCTGCGGCACCGCGCTGGCCGGCACGATCGCCGCGCTGGGCCGCGATGGTGCGCACGTGCGCGGCGCGCTGCTGTGGCCGCGCGGCGAAAGCGATGACCATGGTGCAGCGGGCCTGCTGACGCTCGGCTGGGCGGCGGAGCTGGCCTATGGCCGCGACGGCGCGGTGCTGGTGCTGCACGCGCTGCAACAGGGCGAATTCTTCGGTGAAGTGGTCGGCTCTGGCACCCAGGGCGAGACCCGGGTCGAAGCGCTGTCCGATGGGGCGGCGATGCTGTTTGCCCCGTCCGCACTGGACCGCTTGATGGAAAGCTATCCGTTGGTGGCGCTGGCGATGGCGCGGCACTTGTCGGCGCGGATTGCGGCGATGCGCCAGCGCATGCTAGAGACTGCGCTGCTATCCGCCACCGGGCGCATCGCGGCTGAGCCGCTGCGCCAGTCGCGCGCGGCCGAGGACGGGGTGATCCGCCCGCTGCCGGTCTGGTCGGAGCTTGCGGTAATCGTGCAATCGACCCGCGAGACGGTGTCGCGCACCGTATCCGCCCTCGAAAAGCGCGGGATCGTCAGCCGCGTCGATGGCGGGCTGGCAGTGATCGCGCCGCACCGGTTGGAAGAGCTGGTTTATTAGCTCGTCAGCAGGTGGACCGGGCCGCCTAGCTCGTCTTCCCACAGATAATACAGCTCGCTGCGGCACTCGCTTGCACCGCGCGCGCAGAGTGTGACGGCGAGGTCATCGCTTGCGAGCGTGGTGCCGGTTTGGGCCAGCACGGCAAGTCGGCGGGCAAGGGGAGGGGCAGGGCCGAAGGGCACCAGCGCACCGCTCGCTGGATCATCAATCAAGGGTCCAATGGCCAGATGCGCGCCGACGGCAAGGTTGCCCAGCCCGTCCAGGCGGCGGGCTACGGCGAGCGCGGCGGGCAGGTCGGCGATGGCCGCTTCCCATCCACCCGGCGCGGCCCGGATCACCCCGTGCGGCAAGCCGGATAGTGCTGCGGCCACACCCTCGGCGATCGCGCTGAGCTGTGCGCCGGTCAGCGCTCCGCTGCGGGCCAGGTCTTCGTGGAGCACGCACAAGTGCACCGCCAACTGGCGTGACGGATCGGGCTGCTCGGGCGGGAAGATGGCATCGACCGCGGCGTCGCGCGGGACGGTCAGATGGTATTGCGCGCCGCTCTGGCTGCGCCAGCGCGCCGCCTGCCGCGCGGTGTTGGCCCCGCCGCCCGCTTCGTCGAACACAATCAGCTGCGCGGCGCTGCTGGCGAGCTGCGCCGCGTTGCTCAGCGCGCCGCCGATCGCCAGGTCGCCGGCATGCGCGGTGGCGAGCGGATCGTGGACCGAGGTTGCGCTGTCTGCGGCAATCCGCACCGAACGAGCTTGCCCGATCAGCGCATGAAAGCGCGCAGCCCACGCAGGGCCAGCCGGGGCGACCGACTGCGCTTCAAATTGCGCAGTGGGGCAGGGCAGGACGACGTGGAGCGCCGCACCCGCGGCAACGAGCGCCTCGGCGATGATGATATCCGCACCGGCGGCCAGCGCGCCCCAGGCGAAGCCGATATGATGCGCGCCGAGGTGCTGGTGGAGCAGCGCCCCCAGCTGCGCTTCCGAAGCGCCGCCATCTGCGATCCCCATGTGACCGGCAAAATGCAGGCTGACAGGCGGGGCAAAGGGATCGATCCAGACCGGATCGGAGCCCTGCGCTGCGGCAATGTCACGCAATTGCGCAACCGTCGCGGCGCGATCGGCCCAGCCGTCCGGATCGATACGCGCGGCTGCGGCCATCGCGGCTTCGGCTTCGGCCCGGTTGCCGAGCAGCAGCAGCGCCTCGGCCCGGGTCGCAGCGAGGAAGTAGGGGGTGTCGAGCGCAGGACCATCGCGCTGGGCGAGCAGTAGCGCCGCCTCGCCCCGCGCGCCTGCTGCATCCCCCGCCAGCAGGCGCAATGTCGCGGCATTGATCGCCAGATAGGGCGCGGGGGAGAGCCTGTTGGCCGCTGAGTAGGCAGCGGCTGCTTCGGCATAGAGCGCGCGCCGCGGCTCCCCCACTGCGGCCCGCGCCCGACCCTTGAGCAGCCGCCCCTTGACCGCCAGAGTAGCGGCATCGTCGATGCGCTGATCAAACCCCGCACCCTCAAACAGCTCCCACGCCCGCCCCACTGCTCCGGCACGGGCCAGGGCGGTTAGGACGGGAAGAGACGGGATCAGGAAGGTCGACTCAATAGATCGGAACGGATTGGCCTTGCGGCACGACCATTCCATCGACCGGCGGCGGGTTCTTGGTGATCGGATCGATCGTGATGACCAGCGGGATTGCCGTACCGTCTTGGGCGATGCGAACGGTCAGGTTGAATTTCTCGTCATAGGCATCTCCCATCTGCTGCGCTGTTCCCGATGCAACTCCAGATGGTTCGATGATCAGAGTCATGCTCTTGTCAGTGGCATCGATCAGCCAGTAGCGCTCGGCATGATCGCGGATTCCGAGTGTGAAAGCATCTTGCGGAAACTTCCAGTCCCACGAGCCGGTCAGGTTCAAGGTCAGTTGCACCACTTTGCCGGCGGGCACGCACAGGTAATGCTCGTGCGTCATTGCGCTGACGCCGCGCAAATCGTCGCCGCCAGCATGAGCCATCTCCATAGTGAGTGTGCGACCATCTGCCGAAGCCTTGAGTAGAAAGTCAACCGAACCCTTAAGGGTGTATGGTGGCGGATGCTGGGTCGCTGTTCGCTTCTTCGTTTTGTACCGTCCATTGCCCATCGCGAGTTCGGTTAAGTCGTTTAGATCAGGCATTGGCTGCTCCTTCGGTGATTGGTTACCTGAATCAATGGTTTATTTTGTACGCCAACGTGGAAATCTGTTTGAGCCACGTGGCCCAGGCGCCGTTGCCTGGATCGCGCCCCTGCAATGCGCGAGCACGTTGCTCGGCCCGTTGCAGGACCGGTCGCGCATCGGCCGTCCGGCCGATTTGAGTGAGCAGTTTGGCCTTGCCAAAATCGGCGAGAAGTCGCGCCTCCGCAACCCGTCCGTCGCTGGGAAACCCGTCTTCCAGCGCTCGGACCAAATCGTCCTGGCGCGCCCGGAATTGCAGCGCACTGGCAGGCCTGCCTGCTCCCGCGTAGGCATCTGCTTGCCACGCATAGGCGGTGGCCAGGTTCAACCCGATTTCTAAGTCGGCGGGCTTGAGCTTGTGCGCGCTTTCCAATCTGCGGCTGGCTGCATCGCAATAGGTCAGGGCTTCGAGGGGGCGGGCCGGCGCGGAAAGACCCAACGCGCAGAGATTGCCCTCAGCATAGCTGGCTTCGGTCAACCAAGTTGTATTGTCAGGATCGCGCGACACGAGTTCGGATGTGAGGCGGCGATATTCCTGCCAGTGTGGCATCGCGGCGCCGCGCCGCTGGCTCGCCGTTAATTTGCTGTTCTGAAAGTCTGCTTCACCCACCCAATATTCGCTCATCGCGTGGGCCAACATGGCGTCAGGATTGGCGGGTTGACGCTTCAGCAGCCCTCCACTGATTGTGGCGGCCATGTTAGCCTCCGCGACACCGCGATCGAATTTGCCGACAGCGGAAAGGTCATCCTCAGCCATGGCTTGGAGCAAGCGGGCGCGGCGCAGCATCATATCGAACGGCAAACCGTCGATGTTTCCCATTTGCGCATAATGCGCCATCGCCCGCTCATTCACGGCATCCATTACATCAAGCCGGCCCACCCCCTTCAACTTATCGCGCAGGTCGGTCAGCATGAACTCCACCATTCCTTCGGCTTCGGCGCGTTGCCGCTGTGCTTCGGAGCGCGCGCGCAGTGCGGCGACCAGCAACGCTGCGAGTATTAGGCTGAGCAGCAGCGCGCCCGCCGTGATCCACACCACGCGGCGCTGGCGGCTTTGCGCGTCGCGCTGGACCAGCCGGTCAAGCGGCTGGCGGGTAAGCCCGGCCACGATCTTGAGCAGCGCCAGCCGCTTGCCGTCACGCCCGGTGCGGAAATCGGCGGCGAGCGGTTCGATGGCGGCTCCTTCGTGCGAAAGCAGCGCCTCGGGAAAGGCTTCGCCCGGTTCACCGGCGATCAGCGCGGCGAGTACCGGGCGGCCGGGATGAGCCGCGCGAAACAGGGCGATCTCCTGTGCGACCCAGTGGCTCGCGCGCGCAGCCGGACTGGCGATCACGATCAGCGCCGCAGAGTCTGCCACGGCTTCGCGCACCGATGCGGACAAGTCTGGCCCCGCGGCCAGTTCGGCGCGGTCGATGAAGATCGGAGCGAGGCGGCTCCCGTCGGCCAGCTTCCAGCCCTCAAGCTTGTGGTGGAGCCAACCGGCCAGGCGGCCATCGGCATGGCAATAACTGATGAAGGCGCGGTAGCGCGTGGGCGAAGCGGTTGCTCGTGCCTCTGCTTCGTTCATCATGCCCCCCAAGCCGATAGGGCGGAGAGTGACGGGTTCCTTGCCGCAATGCAACAGCCGCGGCGGCAACGGATGAGTCGCCCAGTCCCGCTTCGGCGCAACGCTGCAGGTGTGGCACTTGGGCTACGGTTTGCAGAAGTTCTAACCAGTCGATTAAAACCGGTTGTAATGCGCAGCGGACGGTGGTCTATTCGTATGCGCAACCGCCCGGTAGGGGGTCGGGCTTAATAGGAGAGAGGGCTAATGAGGGGTAAACTTACCTTGCTTGCGGGCGTATGCGCCGGAGCGATTGCAATTCCTGCTTACGCGCAGACGGCGCCAGCAGATGCGCCGACGGACTCGACCGAGATCGTCGT
>JANYEY010000002.1 GCA_025359685.1 Sphingomonadaceae bacterium
TTTCGCGGTTCCCGCTACCGCTCCAGCCGCAGACCAAGCGCTGTTCCAGAAATGCGTAGGGCGGGCCTGCCTGTACAAGCAAACCCGCCCAGCCCCCGGTAGCCTGGCCAAGGCCGGCTGCCTGTTTGCCTTATGAAGGTAATTGTCCGTAAAAACTTGGATGAATCCGCCAGCTTACACCGGCATGTTATCGATCAGCCGAGTGCCGCCGATCCGCGAGGCCACTAGCAGGCGGGCCGGATTGCCGCCCAATACGGTGAGCGGAGCGAGACTTTGCGCATCGCACAGCGCGACATAGTCGATCTTGTCGAACCCGCTGGCCAAAAGCAGCACTTCAGCTTCGCGCAGCGTGAGTTCGACTCCGGCCCCGCGCGCGATTGCTTCCGCCGCCCAGCGCATTGTCCGCGGCAATGCGGCTGCCGCCGCGCGCTGCTCTGCGCTGAGATAAGCGTTGCGCGAGGACAGCGCGAGCCCATCCGTCTCGCGCACCGTCGGCACTCCGATGATGGCATCAACGTGCGGCAGGGTCAGGTCGAGATCGCGGGCCATCTGCCGGATCACTGCCAGCTGCTGCCAGTCCTTTTCGCCAAACAGCGAAAGGTCGGGGCGGACCTGGTTGAACAGCTTGCACACCACGGTCGCCACGCCGTCGAAATGACCTGGCCGGGCGGCACCGCACAGCCCCTCGCTCACCCCGCTCACCGAAACATTGGTGGCATAGCCTTGCGGGTACATCGCGGTTGGCTCTGGCGCCCACAGCAGGCTCACCCCTTCCGCTTCGAGCAGCGCCGCATCGGCGGCAAGCTGGCGCGGGTACTTGTCGAGATCCTCGTTCGCGCCGAACTGGCGCGGGTTGACGAAGATCGAGACCGCGACGTGCGCGGCGCGCGCTTTGGCCGCGCGCACCAGCGCGAGGTGGCCTTCATGCAGCGCCCCCATCGTGGGCACCAGTGCCACCGGGCCATCGCCCTTCAGCGCATCGACGGCACGGCGCAGTGGATCAAGCTGCGTCACAGTTTGCACGGGTCTGTCCCCTCGACTAGATTGCTGCGAGTAGCCACTGCCTCGCCCATTAGGTGGCGCAGCAGGCCGCCGCAACAGCAACAATCAGGTAAATCAAGCACAGTGACCTCGCACAGCGCCTCGAATTCTGGCCCGCACCGCATCGTCTTCGCCAATGAAAAGGGCGGCACAGGCAAGTCGACCACCGCGGTGCACGTTGCCGTTGCATTGGCCTATCAGGGCGCGCGAGTCGCCGCGCTCGATCTCGATCCGCGCCAGCGCACGCTGCACCGCTACCTTGAGAACCGCGCCGAAACTGAGCGGCGCCGGGCAATCGATTTGCCCAACGCCCGGTTCGAGGTGTTTAACGGCGATACGCTGGAGCAGCTCGAGGCGCAGATCGCCGAACTGAGCGAAGGCGCGGACTTGCTGATCTTCGACACCCCCGGCCGCGACGATCTTTTCGCACGCCATGTCGCCACCGGAGCGGATACGCTGGTCACCCCGCTCAATGACAGCTTCGTCGATTTCGACCTGATCGGGCAAGTGGATGCGGAGACTTTCAAGGTCCGCAAACTTTCATTCTACGCGGAACTGATCTGGGAAGCGCGCAAGAAGCGGGCGATGACCACGCTGACCGGTGCCCAAACAGGGGGGCGCCGCCGTGAGATGGACTGGGTGGTGGTCAGGAACCGCACTCAGCATACCGAAGCGCGCAACATGAAACGGCTCGACATGGCCTTGAGCGAGCTATCCAAGCGGGTCGGCTTTCGCATCGCCAGCGGGCTTTCCGAACGGGTGATCTACCGCGAACTGTTCCCCTCGGGGCTGACCCTGCTCGACAAGGGCCACCTGGGTGAACTTGGCACCAGTCACCTGGTCGCGCGGCAGGAACTGCGCGCGCTGCTCTCGGCGCTCAAGCTGCCGATGCCCGCGAGTCCTGCACCCGAACTCGCGCTCGCTGCGGCGACCTGATTGCACCATGGGCAAGCTGCTGATCCTGGCCTTGCTGGCCAGCCTTGCAACCAAATGGCTCAGCGGGCGTTGGCCATGGCAGTTGTTGCAAGACAGCGAACGATCTCAAAAAGAAGCGCTGGCCCGCGCGCTGTTGGGGGTTGATCGACGCGCGTCGCGCACCGACATAGCAGAAGCGCACCGCCGCTTGCTCGCTCAGGTCCATCCGGATCGCGGCGGCAGCAACGAAGCGGTGCACCAAGCCACCGCCGCGCGCGACCTCCTCCTCGCGCGGCTCGCCCGAACCGAGACAGGAGCCTCATGACCCACACCTTCGATTCCACCGTCTTGCGCGAATACGATATCCGCGGGATCATCGGCGAAACCCTGGGCGAGGAGGATGCCTATGCGATCGGGCGCGGTTTTGCGACCTTGCTCGGGGCCGATGGCGGCATCACGATTGCGGTGGGTTACGATGGGCGGACCAGTTCGCCGATGCTTGAGGCGGCGCTGGTCCGGGGGATCAACGATGCCGGGCTCGATGCTGTGCGCGTGGGCATGGGGCCGACCCCGATGCTCTATTATGCAGAAGCCTCAATGCCAGATGTGCAGGGCGGCATTCAGATAACTGGCAGCCACAATCCCGCCAATTACAATGGCTTCAAGATGGTATTTCGGGGCCGTCCGTTTTTTGGCGCCGATATCCAGAAGCTCGGCCGGATCGCGGCGGAGGGCGCCTGGGCCGTGGGTAGCGGCAGCAGCGAGACGCGCGAGATCCTCGGGCAATATGTTGACCGGCTGATCGATGGCCTCGCCGGGCTCGATCCGGCCAAGCTCACCGATCTCGCGATCGGCTGGGATGCGGGCAACGGCGCCGCGGGCCCCGCGCTCGAACTGCTCGTCAAGAAGCTTCCTGGCCGTCATTTCACTCTCTTCACCGATGTCGACGGGAACTTTCCGAACCACCATCCGGACCCGACCGAGGAAAAGAACCTCGCCGATCTCAAGGACCTGGTCGCGCGCGAAAGGCTCGATTTCGGGATTGCTTTCGATGGTGACGGTGACCGGATCGGCGCGATCGACGGCCAAGGCAGGGTGATATGGGGCGACCAGCTGCTCATGATCTATGCCGAGGACCTTCTTCGCCAAGAGCCCGGAGCCACGATTATCGCGGATGTGAAGGCTTCGAAGGCTCTATTCGAGCGAGTCTCTCAGCTTGGTGGACAGCCGGTTATGTGGAAAACCGGACACAGCCTGATTAAATCCAAAATGAAGGAGACTGGCGCACCGCTCGCCGGCGAGATGAGCGGCCACGTGTTCTTCGCGCACCAGTATTACGGGTTTGACGATGCGCTCTATGCTGCGATCCGCCTGATTGCCGCTTCGGTCCGGCTGGGCAAATCGGTTACCGAGCTGCGCGGCGAGATGCCGCCGCTGGTCAACACGCCGGAACTCCGCTTCCAGGTCGATGAAAGCCGCAAGTTTGCGGTAATCGACGAGGTCAAGGCGCGGCTCAAGACATCGGGCGCAGACGTCAACGACATCGACGGGGTCCGCGTCACCACCCCCGACGGCTGGTGGCTGCTGCGCGCCTCAAACACCCAGGACGTCCTCGTCGCCCGCGCCGAGAGTAACGATCAGGCCGGGCTCGACCGCCTTCTGGCCGATGTCGATGCGCAGCTCGCGGCGTCCGGGCTGGAGCGCGGGGCAGCAGCGGGGCATTAAGCTGCGCGCGCGATTTCCGACCTGGAAGTCTGACCGCTTTTAGTAGATGGCGAACGTGCGCGCGAAGCCGAAAAAGGGTGGAAAGCGGACATCGCGCTCGCAGAGCCCGCTGGCCCGAAATTTCACCAGTAGATTTTTAGCGTTTCGAGCACATACTTTCCCGTCATAACTCAAATATCAATTGAGTTTGAGAATTTGTTTAGCGGGAGAATTTTGAGCGATGTACCGCCACGTTTCCTCGCTAAGTCTGGGCGATCGCCGCGTTCAGTTCGCTTTATGCGTCGCATTGGCCTTGCTGACGCGTGCGCCAGTGTTTGGCGACCCAAATTATCTGCCCGACGAGCAGCTCTTTTATCTCATCGGCCAGCGCATGCACGACGGTCTGCTGCCTTACGTTGATATCTGGGACCGCAAAGGCCCAGGGCTGTTCCTGACATATTATCTGATCACCGGAGTCTCACGAGACATCGTCGCTTACCAAGCCGTAGCTGCGCTTTTCGCTGCGGCGACCGGCTATGTCATCGTCCGCCTAGCAAGCCGGTTCGCCCCAGTTGCAGGAGCCTTATTGGCGGGTCTGCTCTATATCGTGATGCTTCCGTTATT
This sequence comes from Sphingomonadaceae bacterium, assembly GCA_025359685.1. Lineage (GTDB taxonomy): Bacteria > Pseudomonadota > Alphaproteobacteria > Sphingomonadales > Sphingomonadaceae > Novosphingobium. The sequence continues at coordinate 4,285 of JANYEY010000002.1, forward strand.
TGCTGGTGGAGCGGGCAACGCGCCGGTGTTCTACAACCTGCTCATGGCCTGCGCCGCGATATTGGTGTTCCAAGGTGTGTCGGACGGGGAAGCAGGGGTGGGGGGCGTCCGCCAAATTCTGGCGATGTTGCTGGCGGGCAGCGCTATTACTTTCAAACAAACTGCAGTTTTCGAATGCCTGTGGCTGGGCTGCTATGCGCTTTGGGGCACTTGGCGCACGGGCGCCGGATTGGGCCGCGTGCTGCAGCGGGGGCTGGTCCTTGCGTTGGCGGGGGCCGCTCCGATGCTCACGTTTGCTGCCACTTACTTTTTCATCGGGCATTTCGCTGAATTCTGGGCAGCTATGGTCAGTTCAAACTTGCGCAAGGACTATCTCCTCGGCGACGACAAAGGGCACCGCGCAGCAATATTCGCGCTGCTCCTTTCGCCTGCACTTATCCCTGCATTGCTCTCGCTGACGCTGCTGGGTCGCGCGATGCGCAGTGCACGAGGGTTCCTATCCGGCTGGCTCGCCGCCGCGTTCATCGGCTTTATCAGCATCCCCAATTTCATCGACCACTATGCTTTGCCCCTAATTCTGCCAGCAAGCCTGGCAGCGGCGATGGCGCTGGGATGGAAGCGGGAAACGATGGCTGTCGGCGTCGGTGTTGTGGCGATCCTCGCGATGCTTCCGCTCCTGCAGATCGGCCAGCGCGCCACGTCTCGGGCGCAGATGAAGGCGCTGGTGGCACAGATCCGGGCTCGTGATCCTGCTCCGCGTCTCTTCGTTTTCGAGGGGCCGGTTTCCCTCTATTCGCTAATCGGCTCGTATCCGCCCACGCCGCTTATCTTTCCGCTCCACCTCTTTTACGCACCTGAGCGCAACACCAGCCAGTTCGATACTGCGGCCGAAGTGCGCAAGGTACTGGCCTGGCACCCGACGCAGGTCCTGCGCGCGCACGCATTTCGCAATGACTACCGCAACGTTGAGACCGACTGGATGGTCACTCAGTACCTGGCCACCAATTGCCGCTACGCACTCACAGTTCCACTGACCGACCACTATGAGAAGAGTGAATACGACATCTACACTTGTCGCTGACCCCGCACGACAAGCGGTGGCGTTGCTTGTCTGGCAAAAGGATCTCCAGAAGGAAGGCCAGGCGTTCTAGCCGACCAACCGCATCCGGAAGAACTCCAGTATCTCGTCACGTGCCTGCATCGTCGGCTGACCGGCCTCGTCGATCAGGTGCAGCGTGACCACCGAATGCGGGTTCTTCATCGGCGTGTTCGGGTTGGCGGCTACATCTGCGAGCACGCGCGGTTCGAAGCGGTCGCCGAGCGCTTCAGCAAAGGCGGCAAAGCGTTCGGCCTTGCAGAAGCTGTCGCCTGCGAAGCGGTAGGCGCGCACGGTCAGGTCTTCCGCGTCCATTCGGGCTTTGACTGCCTTAAGCTCTTCAGGGTCGATCGCCATGCCCGCCGCATTGTTCAGCGGCAGCGAGGGCTGTGCCATTACCGGCGCGAGCACCGACGGCTCGAGCATCATCGACAGCGCGAAATTGCCGGTGAAGCACATTCCGATCGCGCCGACGCCTTTGCCGCCGCATTCCTGATGTGCTAGCGCGGCAAGCGCGCGCAGCCACTGCGTAATCGGGCTCGACGCATTGGCGCTGAGCGCCCGGAATTCCTTCGAGATGCAGGCCTTCGCAATGGTTGCCACAGCATTCAGCGCGGTCGGCACTGCGCCGTCCTTGCCGAACATGTGCGGCATATAGACCGTGAAGCCGGCGTCCCGCACCCACCGCGCGAACCGCGCGACATGCGGGCTGATTCCCGGCATCTCGGTCATCACCACCACCGCCGGGCCGGTCCCGGCGATGTAGACTCGGCGGGTCTGGCCATTGAGCGTTATCTCGCGGTGGGTGAAATCATCGAGCGGATCGGTCTGGTTGAGCGGACGGTCTGGCATTGGTTCCCCCTGTTTGGCCGCGATAGTGGCAGCACGGGGCGCTGGCCGCAAATGCCTTTCCCACGGGCCTGCAATCCATGCCAAAGTGCGCTTAATGTCGCCTGACCTGCTCCCCCCAGAACTGACCGGCTGGTTTGCCGCACGCGGGTGGACCGTGCGGCGCCACCAGCGCGAGATGCTTGCGGTGGCGGCGAGCGGGCGGCACGCGCTGCTGGTCGCCGATACCGGGGCGGGCAAGACGCTGGGCGGGTTCCTGCCCACGCTGGCCGATTTCTGTCCCTCGGTGCTGGATGGCCGGGCTCCGTCCGAGGGTCTGCACACACTTTACGTCTCGCCATTGAAGGCCTTGGCGCACGATGTGCAGCGCAATCTGCTCACCCCGGTGGCAGAGCTGGGCCTCGCAATGCGGATTGAAGTGCGCAGCGGCGATACGCCGTCCGAGCGCAAGGCGCGGCAGCGCGTGAAGCCGCCGCATGTGCTGTTGACGACGCCCGAATCGCTCTCGCTGTTGCTGTCTTACCCAGAGGCCACCGGGTTGTTCTCCACCCTCAAACGCGTGATCATCGACGAGATCCACGCTTTTGCCCCGACCAAGCGCGGCGATCTGCTGGCGCTGGCGCTGACCCGGCTGCAGGCCTTGTCGCCCGATCTTCAGCGAGTTGCCTTGTCGGCCACGCTCGCCGATCCCGATGCGTTTCGCGGCTGGCTCGCGCCGTGGGGGGACATCGACAGTGTTGCGCTGGTGCTGGGCGAAGACGGTGCGCCGCCGGAACTTTCGATCCTGCTGCCCGAGGATGCCCGGGTGCCGTGGGGCGGGCACGCTGCGGCCTGGGCGGTGCCGCAACTGATCGAGGCGATCAAGGCCAACAAGACCACCCTCATATTCTGCAACACACGCTTTCTCGCTGAGTTCATCTTCCAGAAGCTGTGGGAAGCGAACGACGACAATTTGGCCGTGGGGATCCACCATGGCTCGCTCTCCAAAGAAGCGCGGCGCAAAGTGGAAGGGGCGATGGCGCGGGGCGAGCTGCGAGCGCTGGTCGCCACTGCCAGCCTCGATCTGGGGGTCGATTGGGGCGACATCGACCTCGTTGTCCAGATGGGCGCGCCCAAGGGTTCCTCGCGGCTGTTGCAGCGGATCGGCCGCGCCAATCACCGGCTCGACCAGCCTAGCCGCGCGCTGCTGGTGCCGGGCAACCGCTTCGAATTCCTCGAGGCGATGGCGGCCGAGCAGGCGGTCAATGAAGGCCAGCGTGACGGTGAGGCATTCCGTCCGGGCGGGCTCGATGTGCTTGCCCAGCACGTGATGGCCTGCGCCTGCGCCGGGCCGTTCGATGGGGCGGCGCTGCTCGGCGAAGTGCGCAGTTCGATGGCCTATGCCTGGCTGGACGAAACCCAATGGACCCGCGTACTCGAATTCGTCGCGACCGGGGGGTATTCGCTCAGGGCCTATGACCGGTTCCGCCGGATCACGCTGGGCAAGGACGGGCTGTGGCGCCTGACGCATCCTGAGCAGGCTGCGCGCTTCCGGCTCAACGCGGGGATCATCATCGACAGCGAGATGGTTGAGGTGGTGTTCCGGCGGGGTAAGTCATTGGGCCGGGTCGAGGAGAGCTTCGCCGCCAGTCTGCGCCCGGGTGATACAATCCGCTTTGCGGGCATGGACCTTGAGATCGAGGCGATGAAGGAGACGCAGCTGATTGTCCGCGCGGCCAAGAAGGTCGGCCAGATCCCGAGCTACATGGGCCAGCGCATGGCAATGACCACGCACCTTTCGGGCCGGGTCCAGGCATTGCTCGCCAACCGTGCCGGTTGGGCAAGCTTTCCCGATGACGTGCGCGAATGGCTCGAGGTGCAGGACTGGCGCAGCGAACTGCCCGAGCCCGGCATGTTGCTGGTCGAGAGTTTCCCTCATGGCGGGCGGCATTACACGGTGTTTTACACTTTCGAGGGCTGGCCCGCCAACCAGTCGCTGGGTATGTTGCTGACCCGGCGGATGGAAGCGCGCGGGCTGCTGCCGTTGGGGTTTGTCGCCAATGACTATGCGCTTGCGGTGTGGGGACTGCGTGCGGTGGATGATCCGGCGTCGCTGCTGTCGGCCGAGATCCTCGGCGATGAATTTGCCGCTTGGGTGCAGGACAGCTATCTGCTGCGGCGCGCCTTTCGTGAGGTGGCAGTGATTGCCGGGCTGGTTGAACGACAACAGCCGGGGACCCGCAAGACCGGACGGCAAGTGACGTTCTCAACCGACCTTATTTACGATGTGCTGCGCAAGTACGAGCCAGATCACCTGCTGATCGAGGCGGCCTGGGCCGATGCCCGGGCGCGGATGACCGACGTTGGGCGGTTGGCTGATTTGCTCGAACGCGCTTCCCACGAGGTGCGGCATGTGAAGCTCGATCGGGTCAGTCCGCTCGCAGTGCCGGTGCTGGTGATGATCGGGCGCGAATCGGTGCCACAGGGCATGGCCGACGATGAGTTACTGCTCGAAGCCGAAGGTCTGGCCGGCGCCGCGATGCGGATCGATCCAGTGGAGGAAGCGGTGGCCGACTAGTGAACTAGGGCTGTGCCGAAACGGCAGATGCGAAAAGGGGGCGGATCGCTCCGCCCCCTCAGGTTCGTTTGGTCGTTTGGGCCAAGTTACTTGGGTGGCGCAGCCGAATCCGGAGCGCGGTTGAACCCGACGAACTGTTCGTTTCCGACAAAACCAAAGGCCGAAACGCCCGAACCCTTGATGATGTTCAGCACCTTGGCGGTGGTGTCATAGGGTGCTTGCGGATCGGGCTGGAACTGCAGTTCCGGCTCGGGCTTGATTTTGATCGTCTGTTGCAGCTGGAACAGCAGGCCGCCCTGGTCCAGCGGCTGGTTGTTCCAGGTGATCTCACCGGAGGGTGTGACCGAGACCTTGTTCTTGTCGTGCTTGGGCGGTGGAACGAGCGGCGGCGGCGTGGGTGCCGGCAGATCGATGTTCACCGCGTGGGTTGCCACGGGGATGGTGATGATGAACATGATGAGGAGAACGAGCATGACGTCGATAAGCGGCGTCGTGTTCATTTCCATCATCGGCTCGCCATCATCGCT
>JANYEY010000005.1 GCA_025359685.1 Sphingomonadaceae bacterium
CGCCAGTGGCAAGGCGGTGTTTGACGAAGGTCAATTACCGGCTTCACAAAGCCTGCGATTGCGCGTTTAATCGTTCAATTAAAAAGCTGGAGAGGATTCGCCGATGAGCGCCACCGCACTTGCAGAGCCTACTGCTGCCGCGACCACCACCCATTTCGACGTGCTGATCGTCGGCGCGGGGATTTCCGGGATCGGCTCGGCCTGGCACCTGCAAGATCAGTGCCCGGGCAAGAGCTATGCGGTGCTCGAAATGAAGGACACCTTCGGCGGCACTTGGGAAACCCACAAGTACCCCGGTATCCGTTCCGACAGCGATCTCTACACTTTCGGCTACCGTTTCAAGCCGTGGGTCGGCACCCCGATCGCCAGCGCCGAGGCGATCCTCACCTACATGCAAGAGGTGATCGAGGAAAACGGGATCGCCCCGCACATCCGCTATGGTCACCGCATCACCGCCTGCAGCTGGGACAGCAAGGCGAGCCTGTGGACGGTCGAGGCGCAGACCAAGGACGGCGCCGTGCATAACTTCACCGCAGGCTTCCTGTGGATGTGCCAGGGCTATTACGATCACGAGCACCCCTACCTGCCCGAATGGCCCGGGATGGACAAGTTCAAGGGCACGCTGGTCCACGCCCAGCTGTGGGACCCCAAGACCGACTACACCGGCAAGAAGGTGCTGGTGATCGGTTCGGGCGCGACCGCCGCCACGGTAGTTCCGGCCTTTGCCGAAAAGGCTGCGCACGTCACCATGCTGCAGCGCTCACCGACCTATTTCTTCGCCGCGCCCAACCAGAACGACTTGGCCGACAAGCTGCGTGCGGGCGGCATCGACGAGCCGACCATCCACCGAGTGGTTCGCGCGCAGATTATGTTCGATCAGGATGCGCTGTGCCAGCGCTGCGTCAACGAACCCGACGCGGTGGTCGAGGAACTGAAGGACGCGATCCGCGCCTATACCGGGCCCGATTTCGACTTTTCCGAACACTTCACCCCGCGCTACCGGATCTGGCAGCAGCGGCTTGCGTTCGTGCCCGATGGCGACATGTTTAAGGCGGTTGCCGCAGGCAAGGCGAGCGTGGTCACCGACACCATCGAAACGTTTACCGAAAAGGGCGTGCGCACCTCGTCAGGGCAGGAGATCGAGGCAGACATCATCGTCCCGTGCACCGGCTTCCACCTCTCGGTGATGGGCAAGATCCCGTTCAGCGTGGACGGCCGCGCGGTCGACTGGGCCGAGACGCTGACCTACCGCGGGATGATGTTCACCGGCGTGCCCAACCTGGCGCACGTGTTTGGCTATTTCCGTGCCAGCTGGACGCTGCGCGTCGACATGCTCGGCGATTTTGTGACGCGGCTGCTGCACCACATGGACGAACTGGGTGTCCACAAGGTCGAGATCGCGCCGCGAGAGGAAGACCACAACATGCCGCACCTGCCGTGGATCGAGGAAGAAAACTTCAACCCCAACTACCTGATGCGCGACATCGACAAGATGCCCAAGCGCGGCGACAAGCCCGAATGGCGCCACAATCAGGATTACTGGGCCGAAAAGAACGAATTCCCGGCGATCGACCTCGATGGCAGCGAGTATCTCTATGACGGGGTGCGTGCTGGCGCGAAAGTTGCCGAACCGGCCTGAGGCGGATTTACAGCCCGCTGCAAACCCGCCAGTCTGGTTTCAATGAGCAACGCAATGATCTGGTTCGGCGGCACTCGCCCCGACCTCGCACCGATGACCGGGCTCGGCACCAATGCCCTGCCCGGCCATCTCGGCATCGAATTCGTCGATTGCGGCGATGACTGGATTCGCGGGCGGATGCCGGTTGACGAACGCACCCAGCAGCCGTTCCAGCGGCTTCACGGCGGGGCTTCGGTGGCGCTCGCCGAAACCATCGCCTCGGTCGCGGCAAGCTATTGCGTCGACCGCGAAAAATTCGCTGCAGTCGGCATGGAGATCAACGCCAACCACATCCGCCCGGCCTATTCGGGCTGGGTCTATGCGACTGCCCGGCCCGAGAGCCTGGGCCGTACCACCCAGGTCTGGACGATCAGGATTGAGGACGAAGCGGGTAAGCTGGTCTGCCTCTCGCGGATGACCGCCGCGATTATTTCATTGGAGCGCAAATGAGCACACCTACTGGGTCCGTCGCCGTGATCGGCGCGGGCGATCACATCGGCGCGGCGATCGTGCGCAAGTTCGCGGCCGAAGGCTTCGCGGTCCACGCCGGACGGCGCAATGGGGATAAGCTCGCTCCGTTGCTGGGCGGCGCAGTGACCGGGCGAAGCCTCGATGCGCGCGAACCTGAGGATCTCACCGCCTTCCTCGCCGAAGCCGAGGCCATCGCCCCGCTCGCGCTGGTGATTTTCAACGTCGGTGCCAACGTCCAGTTTCCGCTGACCGAGACCACCGACCGGGTGTTCCGCAAGGTCTGGGAAATGGCCTGCTTCGCCGGGTTCGTCGCGGTGCGTGAAGCGGCGCGGATCATGGTTCCGCGCGGGCAAGGCAAGATCTTCGTCACCGGGGCAACCGCTGGACTGCGCGGCAACCCGGGCTACTCCGCTTTTGCCGCCGCCAAGGCCGGCCTGCGCGCCACTGCGCAATCGGCGGCGCGTGAACTCTGGCCGCAGGGCATTCACGTTGCCCACTTGGTGATCGACAGCGGAGTCGATACCGAATGGGTTCGCGCCCGGGTGATCGAACGGATCGGCGCGGAAGCGCTCGCCGCGCAGCCCGATCTGCTGATGCCGCCCGCTGCAGTCGCCGATGCCTACCTCGCGCTGTACAACCAGCCCAAAAGCGCCTGGACCTTCGAGCAGGAAATCCGGCCATTCGGGGAGACATGGTGATGACCCGCGAAATCGAATTTCTCTACGACTTCGGCAGTCCCAACGCCTACATGGTCCACCGCGCGATCGAGGACATGGGCGACTTCGCCTTCCGCTATGTCCCGGTCCTGCTCGGCGGAATCTTCAAGGCAACCGGCAACCAAAGCCCGATGCAGGCCTACGGCCACATCCCGGCCAAGCGCGATTACGACATGCTCGAAATGCGCCGCTTCATGGCCCGGCACGACATCAACAATTTCCGGATGAACCCGAACTTCCCGGTCAACACCCTGCTGATGATGCGCGGCGCGGTGGCCGCTGAGGCTTTGGGATGCGCGGAGGACTATATCGAGGCGATGATGACCGGGATGTGGGAACAGGGCCTGGCGCTTGCCGATCCGGAAGTCTGGTCGGGCCTGCTAGGCGAGGCCGGGCTGCCGGTCGATGCCTTGGTCGCCGGGGCGGCTGACCCGGACAACAAGGCGAAGCTTGTCGCCAATACCGAGAATGCCGTCGCGCGCGGGGTGTTCGGTATCCCTAGCTTCTTCCTCGGCGATGAATTGTATTTCGGAAAAGACCGTCTGCGCGATGTTCTGGAGGCTGCACACAATGACTAACTACACACTGCCCAACAATTCGGCGGACCTGACTGGCCGTGTCGCGCTGGTCACCGGTGCAAGCTCGGGCCTCGGCGCGCGCTTTGCCGAAGTGCTGGCAGCGCAAGGCGCGGCGGTGGTGCTGGCGGCGCGGCGGCTCGACCGGCTTCAGGCACTGGCGGACAAGATCAAGGCGAGCGGCGGCAAGGCGCTGGCGGTGCAGATGGACGCGACCGATGCTGCTTCGGCTGTGGCGGCCGTTTCTGCGGGTGAAGCAGCATTCGGTACAGTCGACATCCTGGTCAACAACGCCGGGATGCCTGATGCTCAGCGCGCTCACAAGATGACCACCGAGCTGATCGACCAGGTCCTCGGCGTCAACTTGCGCGGCCCGTGGATCCTTGCCTGCGAAGTCGCGCGGCGGCTGATCGCGGCGGAGAAACCGGGGCGGATCGTCAACATCAGCTCGGTTGCGCACTATCGCTACGATGGCGGCGGTGCGGCACTTTACGCAGTGACCAAAACCGCGATCGCGCGGATGACCGAAGCCTTGGCGGTCGAGTGGGCGCATTACGGGATCAACGTCAACGCGATCGCGCCCGGCATGTTCGTCTCTGAAATGACTGACGGGATGTTCGAGCGGATGGGCGGCAACCCTGCCCAGCATCTGCCACGCGGGCGGGTGCCGGTGCCCGAGCAGATGGATTCGACGCTGCTCTACTTGGTCGCCCCGGCGAGCGAATGCGTGACCGGTGCGATCATCCGGATCGATGACGGGCAGAGCGCACGGAGGAAGATGTGAGCAGCGAACCGACTGTCCTGATCGAGCGTCACGGCCCGGTTGCACTGGTCACGCTCAACCGTCCCGGCGCGATGAACGCCTTGTCGCGCGATCTGCGCGCCGCGCTGGCCGAAGCAATGATCCAACTCGATCGCGACGACAGCGTCCGCGCGGTGGTGCTGACCGGGGCTGGCACCCGCGCTTTCACCGCCGGTCTCGATCTCAAAGAACTTGGCATCGAAGGTCTCGGCGCGGCCAACGCCAGCCAGCCCGCGGCCAACCCGGTCAAGGCGGTCGAGCAGTGCCGCAAGCCGGTGGTCGGCGCGATCAACGGGGTGGCAATCACCGGCGGGTTCGAGCTCGCGCTCGCCTGCGACGTGCTGATTGCCAGTGACAATGCACGGTTCGCCGATACCCACGCTCGGGTCGGGATTATGCCGGGCTGGGGGCTGTCGCAGAAGCTCAGCCGGATGATCGGAATCAGCCGCGCCAAGGAACTTTCGCTCACCGGCAACTTCCTCGATGCGGCAACCGCGTGCCAGTGGGGCTTGGTCAACCGGGTGGTCGCAGCCGACGAATTGCTGCCAACAGTGCTTGCGCTCGCAGCCGACATGGCCAGCGCCGATCCGGGCATGATCCAGGCCTACAAGGCGTTGATCGACCAGGGCTACGCCGCCACCTTCGGCGATGCGCTCGAACTGGAACACGCCACCAGTTCAGCCCGCAATTCCGCCGTCAGCGGGGCCGAAGTCGAACTCCGCCGCCGCGCGGTGATGGAGCGCGGGCGCAGCCAAGCGGGCTAGCGGTCACCCCAGACCGGCGGGCGCTTTTCGAAAAACGCCTCGCGCGCCTCAACCGTATCGGCGGTGCCCGACAGCATCACTTGCTGGCGGTCCTCGATCGCGAAGGCATGCTCCATCGATGCCGCATCGATGTTGAGGTTGAGCGCGTCCTTGGTCAGGCGCAGCCCCATCGGCGCGGTCAGCAGCATTTCCCCGGCGAGCGCCAGGGCCTTGTCCAACAGTTCCTCGGTCGGCACCACTTCGCTGACCAGCCCACAGGCAAGCGCCTTGTCGGCAGTCATGAACTTGCCAGTCAGCAGGTATTCCGCCGCCACCGATGCGCCCACCAACCGCGGCAGGAAATAGCTCGCGCCCATGTCGCAGCCGCCGAGGCCAATCTTGATATAGGCCGCGTTCATCCTCAGGTCGGGTGCGGCATAGCGCACGTCGGAGGCCAGCAGCAGCGAAAACCCGCCGCCACACGCGGGGCCCTGTGCGCACGCGATCACCGGCTGCGGACAGCGCCGCATCGCCTGCATCACACTCGCGATCATCCGCTGGGTCCGCCACACCTGATGGACCGGACCTGCATCGGGATCGCGCGGCCAGCCGGTCAGGTCGAGCCCGGCGCAGAACGCCCGCCCTTCACCGCGCAAAATCACCACGCGCACTGCCAGCCGGTCAGGCAGCTTGGTGAAATAGTCGAGCAAGGCCGCGATCAGCGGCTCGTCCATCGCATTGAGCCGCTCGGGACGGTTGAGCGCAACGACCTCGATTTCGCCATGGCTTGTAATGGTGATTGTCTGCTCAGTCATGGCCCGCTCCTGCTACACAGCCCAGTTGACCGTTTCGCGCCTGCATGGCAATGGCGCGCCTTCGCCCGCGCCCTCGATTGCAAGGCCGCGGCACCGGGCGGGTGTAGCTCAATGGTAGAGCAGCAGCTTCCCAAGCTGAATACGAGGGTTCGATTCCCTTCACCCGCTCCATTTTCCTGTCCGCCGTTGTTCACAGGCGTCTAGACAAACCCCCAAAATTCAAGGTATCTAGAGGTTATTAGGCCGCAAGCGTCCGCCGCTGTTCGCAGTCAGCCACCCCTCTCTGGGGGTATGATTGGGGGGTATATGCAAAACGGCCAGCTCGATACTCCCACGCTTGGGGGTATATTGGGGGTACGGACCCCCGGAGAGGCTAGGAAAACCGTGGCTTTGACCGATGTAGCAATCCGCAATGCCAAGCCAAGCGCGAAGGCGATCAAACTGGCGGACGGGGGCGGCATGTTCCTTCTAGTCACCCCGGCAGGCGGCAAGCTCTGGCGGCTCAAGTTTCGCATCGATGGACGCGAGAAGCTGCTGGCCATCGGGGCATATCCCGAAATCGGGTTGGGCGAGGCTCGCAGGCGGCGGGAGGAAGCGCGGGAACTGATTGCGCTTGGCAAAGACCCTTCGCGCGAAAAGCAGCGCGACAAGGTCCGTGCGCGCATCCAAGCGGCGGACACGTTCAAGGCCATCACCGACGAGTATTGCGCCAAGCGCCGCCGCGACGGCCAAAAGGGCTGGGCACCGGCAACCGCGATCCGCAGCGAATATCTGCTTTCTCTGGTCTGCGGGTCCATCGGCAAGCTGCCCATTGGCGAAATTGAACCGGCAAACGTGCTGACAGCCATTCGCCGGATCGAAGGCAAAGGAAAGCTGGAAAGCGCTCGGCGCAGCCTGCAACTGGCTGGGGCAGTATTCCGCTATGCCGTGGCGACGGCGCGGCTGGCGTCGGACCCTACCCGCGATCTGCGCGGCGCGCTGACTGCACCAACCGTGACACATTACGGCGCTATCACCGATGCCAAGCGAGTTGGCGAATTGTTGCGGGCCATTGATGGCTATGAGGGCAGCGGGATTACAAAGTCAGCTCTGCAAATCGCGCCACACGTCTTTGTTCGCCCCGGTGAGTTGCGCCATGCCGAATGGAGCGACTTCGATCTGGACGGTGCGCTATGGATCATCCCGGCGGGCAAGATGAAAATGCGCAAGGCGCACCAAGTCCCGCTTTCCCGCCAAGCCGTGGCGCTGTTCCGCGAAGTGCATGCTGTCACCGGGCCAGCTGGGTTTGTGTTCCCGTCGATCCGCACCCGCACCCGCCCTATGAGCGAAAACACCGTCAACGCTGGGCTGCGACGGCTGGGCTACACAACGGACGAAATGACCGCGCATGGTTTCCGCGCAATGGCATCAACGCTCTTGAACGAAAGCGGCAAGTGGAACCCGGACGCAATCGAGCGCGCACTTGCCCATGGCGATACCGACAAAGTCCGCGCTGCCTATCACCGGGGCGCACATTGGAACGAGCGGGTCGAAATGGCGCAATGGTGGTCGGACTATCTCGACCAGCTTCGGAAAGGGGCGGACATTGTGCAGTTCCCCGAACGGGAAGCAGTTTGATCGGCTTGGCGATGCGCGTGACTGGCGTTATGCCCTTCAATTGAATGTGTGAGGGGTGGCCGCGTAGATGGATATTCAAGGTTATCTAAGCGAAATCCGTGCGCTCTATGCCAGTGGCCAGACGACGGAACACAGCTTCCGCCCCGCCCTGGCCAAGCTGTTTGGATCAGTTGATGCCGCGCTGACCGTCATCAATGAGCCAAAGCATATCACCGACGTTGGCGCGCCCGATTTCGTGTTTCAGCGCGGCGATGTTGCCATCGGCTGGTGCGAGGCCAAGGACATCGGCAAGGACGTTCGCAAGTTCGCGGCGACCGATTACAGCAAGGGCCAGAAAGACCGCTACCGCAAGGGCCTGCCCAACCTGATCTATACCAACGGGCTGGACTTCGAGTTTCTGCGCGATGGCGATGTGGTGGATTTCATCACCATTGCCGACCTGATCCCGACCATACCCGCGCGCCCGGCCGGCTTTCCCCTACTGGAAACCCGGCTGCGCGATTTCGCGCATGTAACGCCGCTCAGCATCACGTCTTCGAAGCGGCTGGCCGAAGTGATGGCGGGCAAGGCGGCGATCATCAAGGACATCATGGGCCGCGCGCTGGTGGCTGATATGAAGGCCAAGGATGCCACCGGCAGTGCAACCGACCTGATCGGCCAGTATGAGGCGTTCAAGGCCAACCTGATCCACGATATCACCGTGGAGGACTTTGCTGACATCTACGCTGAGACCATCGCCTACGGCCTGTTTGCCGCACGCCTGCACGATGAAACGCCCGAGACGTTCACGAGGGCTGAGGCGCTGGACCTGCTGCCCAAGTCCAACCCGTTCCTGCGCGAACTGTTCCTCTACATTGCCGGGCCGAATCTGGACGAGCGCCTGCGCCGGGTGATCGATGAACTGTGCAATGTGTTTCTAGCCACGGATATGGGCGAAGTGCTGAAACACTTCGGCAAGCTGACCGCCCGGCAAGACCCGTTCCTGCATTTCTATGAAGTGTTCCTGGCCGAATATAACCCGGCAAAGCGCAAGGCCCGTGGCGTCTGGTATACGCCGGAACCCGTGGTGAATTTCATTGTCCGCGCCGTGGACGAAGTACTGAAGACCGATTTCGAATTGGCGGACGGACTGGCCGATACCAGCCGCATCACTGTCGATTGGGATACCGGCCAGAACGATCCCAAAACCGGTAAGCCCGCCCACATCAAAAAGGAAGTCCACCGCGTCCAGATTCTCGATCCCGCCACCGGCACGGGCACCTTTCTGGCCGAAGTCGTCAAGCTGGTGGCGGGGAGGGTGCGTGGCGTCGCGCCGGGACAGTGGTCTAATTATGTCGAGCGGGACCTGATTCCGCGCATCCATGGGTTCGAGCTGCTGATGGCCAGCTATGCCATGTGCCACATGAAGCTGGATATGATCCTGACCGGCCTGGGCTACAAGCCATCGGCAACACCGCCGCGCCTTGGGGTTTATCTGACTAATTCGCTGGAGGAAGGCGAGCGGGTCGAACAGACCTTATTCGGCCTGTCCCGAGCCATTGCTAACGAGGCTAAGGCGGCCAGTGACATCAAGCGGCAGACGCCCATCATGTGCGTGATCGGCAACCCGCCTTACAACTCAAGTAGCTCGAATAATGGCCCATGGATCAATGGTCTGATCGCGCCATACAAAGCAGAATTGGGCGAGCAAAAAATCAATCTCAATGATGACTACATTAAATTCCTGCGCCTCGGAGAAAACTACATCGAACGGAATGGCCGCGGTGTTTTGGCCATGATTACGAACAACTCCTTTCTCGATGGAATAACGCAAAGGCACATGCGGCGCCATTTGCGGAGAACTTTTGATGCGATCTACGTTTTGAATTTACATGGGGACATCCGAACGGACTCAGGTTCCTCCGACAAAGACGAGAACGTTTTCGACATTACGCAGGGCGTCGCTGTTTCCATTTTCGTGAAAAACGGCGCGTTGGCCAACGGGCAACTCGGTAATGTGTTCCACAGCGATTTACGTGGAAGCCGGAAGTCAAAATACGAACGCTTGTTCACTGAATTTCCACAGTCTAAGCATTTTTCCGCAATTCCAGCGGAAGCGCCTAACTATCGTTTCCTTCCAGCTACCGAGCCATCGAGGGAAAGCTATGAAGCAGGATTTCCGCTTAACGAATTGGCACTGACATACAGTTCGGGGGTCCAAACCAAACGCGATAGCATCTGCGTCACCTACACTCAGGAGGAGTTAAAGGAAATTTTGGCCGACTTTGCCGAACGTCCGGCGGAGGAATTACGGGAAAAGTATAGTCTGCCGAAAGACGGTCGCGATTGGACGATTAACAACGCAAAAGTCGATGTTTCTTCAGGAAGTGGTGGTATAGAGAAGTTTACTTACAAACCATTTGATACAAGATATTTCTATTTTTCCGGAAAAACCAAAGGATTTGTTGCCTATCCGCGACGTGATGTCATGCAGAACATCGTTGGAAAAGAAAATATATCTCTGCTATTTAATCGCCAGAATGTCAGAGATTATTTCTCTTATGCCGGAATTACGCAATATGCGTGTAATCATGGGACATTCTACCTCGGAAATCGAGGTCAAGATTATTGCTTCCCCCTCTACCTTTATCCCGAACCTGAGAAGGGCGAGGATGAGAGCGGGCAGAGTAATATGGAAGGCAGAATGGGTCACGCGGCTCGCGTCAACTTCGACCCTAAGCTTTATGCTCGTATTCGCAAGGCAGCTAGCCTCTCCGGCATATTCACTCCTCCTGATGGCACTGATGCCTTCCGCCGAGCCACGGGCGATGCCCGCCCCGATGAAGTCAAGGTTTTCGATTACATTTATGGCGTGCTGCACTGCCCGGCTTACCGGGAAACCTATGCCGAGTTCCTGAAAATCGACTTTCCGCGTGTGCCCTACCCGCCTTCGCCGGAAGTGTTCTGCAAGATCAGCGATCAGGGCGAGGTTTTGCGCCGCCTGCACCTGATGGAAGATGCCGTCATCGGCGAAACGCCCTATCCGTTCCACGGCGACGGCGACAGCGTGGTGGAGAAGCCCCGCTATGAGAACGGGCAAATCTGGATCAACGCCAAGCAGTATTTTGACGCCGTGCCCACCGTTGCATGGGGCTTCCACATCGGCGGCTATCAGCCCGCGCAAAAGTGGCTGAAAGACCGCAAGGGCCGCGCGCTCAGTTGGGATGACATTCGCCACTACCAGCGGATCATCAAAATCCTGATTGAAACAGACCGAATCATGCGCGGGATTGAATTGCCCTTGGATTGATCGAACATCCTTGAATGTTCCTGAACTGTTCGTAGATTGTGCGCCGGGGCTAGGCAGGCCAGCCGACAAGCGGGACACTCCAACCCGTTGCCCCGTCAACCTTGGAGCCGTTTGGAGCGCGGGCATGGCAAGATGGGTATCGCCGCAGGAGGCGCTGGAAGCGCTGGCAAGTGCGCATGATCTAGCCAGGCGGTATGCAAATTATGAGAAATGCCTTCAAGCCGCCGAGGAAACCATAATGAGACGGCTAACTTTGGGGCAACTCCCCAGCACAAGCGGCGGGGCGCAGATAGAGTCTGGATCAGGTGAAGTCGAAATTTCCGTCGATCCTGGCGACGAATTGCCCACGTTGTTTTGGCAGCGGTGGATTTGGGCCAGTGGTTTGCGCAATGCGGACTGGGTAGCTGGTGATTTTCACTTTGAATCCAACTTGGATTTTGCGTCGCCAGAGGGGACAGCTTTCGGTGTTCGTTTTGACGCCGACGCGCTGCCGTGGATGAATTCCGACGCACCAGCCATTCAATCCACCCGCGTCCCTGAATTGGAGAGCCTGCCAACCCGCAGTCCCGGTGCGCCGGTCCGGTATGATTCAGCAACTGCCCTAACCTATTTGGCAGCACTGGCGCACGCCTCACCAAATGGATTGTGCGAGCCCGCTCAAAGCGAGCCGAGCGAGCGGGGAATTGCCCGCCTTTTGGAGCCGTGGGCGGAATCGACTTTCGGGAAAAACGCCGGTCCCCAGGAAGGGTGGCGACGGAACATTGGAAAACGGGTTCTCAACGAAATCCAGTCTCAAGAACGCCTGAAATCTAAGGGTGGCACTAATTCCGGCGGGAATTGAACACCAGCTTTAATGCCATCGGCAACCATTACCGTCCGTAATGGCGGGCAAGGATGAACGATAACGACTCCGTTCACACAACCACGGAGTCGAACACATGAATACACATGAACTCCAACCGCTCGCCTATAGCATCGCCGATGCGGCGCGCGTTTCCAGCATCGGGCGCACCCGCCTCTATGCCCTGATTAGCGAAGGCAGGCTCAAGGCGCGCAAGATCGGCAAGCGCACACTGATCCCCGCCGAAAGCCTGCGGGCGCTAATCGCTGGGGAGGCGTGAGCGATGCCCCGCACTTTCGAAACCCCGCCGGTTGAGGGCGGGGCGTCGCGGAATAGCTGTGGCGGCTGGTTCCGTGATCCTCTTACCCCCAACGCCCTGCAATCGCAATTCCTGATCGCTGCGCATCACGTCCGCCCCGAATGGGCAGCGATGCTCGCTGCTGCTGCATTTGATGGGGGAGGCGCGACATGCTGACCCTTCAGGCAATCGCCCACACCCTCGGCGGGCGTATATCGGGCCGCGAGGTGCTGGCACCGACGCCGGGACATTCCAGGCATGATCGCGGCACTGCGATCCGGCTCGTGCTCGGCGCGCCCGATGGCCTGCTGGTGACATGCTTCAACGGCGGGCGGGTCGAAGCGCTGGCAGTGAAGGACGTCCTGCGAGCGGCCGGGCTGCTCCCTGCCTTTGACGGCAGGCGGCGCGAACTTACATCAACCGAGCGGGCGGCGATCCGCCGTGCGCATGCGGAGCGAGAAAGGGATAAGGCCCAAGCGCAGGCCAAAGCCGCCTACAATGCCCGCGAGCGGCTTAGTAGGGCGCATCCGGCCGACCCGGCGCATCCTTACCTCGCCGCCAAGCGCATCGCCCCTGAGCGGCTCTGGCAGACGGGCGAGGAATTGCTTGTTCCCATGCAGGACGGCGCGGGCACGATGTGGAATCTCCAACGCATCGCTCCCGATGGATCGAAGCGCTTCCTCTATGGCGGGCGGACACGCGGGCTGTTCTGGTGGGCGGGTCACGCCACCGACCGGCTGGTGATCGGAGAGGGCATGGCGACACTTGCCTCCGTGCGCCGGGCAACCGGGCTGCCGGTGATTGCTGCCTTATCGGCTGCCAACCTTCCCACCGTCGCCAGTACAATCCACGCCAAGCGGGTGGACCTGCGCCTCACCATCGCCGCCGATGATGACGCCGCTGGGATCAAGGCGGCGCGATCGGCGGCTGAAACGACCGGGGCCGAACTCGCCCTGCCGGAGATTTTCCAATGAACGCCGAACCCGCCTTTTCGGGCCGCGACTTCGCGGACCTTACCGATAACGCAATTGCCCACGCCTTCGCGGATGCAGAGCCAGCAGCGAGTGAGGGGCCAATGCCGCTCTACCGCCCGCTTGCTTCCGCCCCGGATTATCCGGTCGAAGCGCTGGGCCCGGTGCTGGCCCCAGCCGCGCGGGCGATTGCGGGACAAGCCCAATGCGCGCTGGCCTGCGCAGCCAATTCGGTGCTGGCGGTTGCCTCGCTCGCTGCGCAGGGCCGTGCTGATGCCGTGTTGCCGATCGGACAGGATGGCAAGCGCTCCCCGCTATCGCTTTACGTGTTGACGGTACTCGAATCGGGCGAACGCAAATCAACCGCCGACAGCTTCGCCTTGAAGCCGGTGCGCGATTACGAACGCGAGCTGGCCGAGGCTGAGGCAAGCGAACGGCGCGAATGGGCGATCAAGACCGCAGCCCATGACACCGCGTCCAAGCACCTGCATCACCAGAACAGGGGCGACCGCACCGCTCTGGAGCACGCCCTGCGCCAGCTTGGCCCCGCACCGCTGCCACCATTGCTGTCGATCATCGCGCCGGGTAGTGATCCAACCTTTGAAGGGCTGTTCAGGATATATCAGCAGGGACGGCCCTCGCTCGCCATGCTCTGCGATGATGGGGCCACATTCCTAGGCGGGCATAGCCTCAAGGCTGAGAATAAGGCGGGCACGACGGCCAATCTGTGCCGGGGATGGGACGGCTCGCGGCTGGAGCGCATCCGCGCGCTCGATGGGGTTTCGGTCCTCTATGACCGCCGCCTTGCCTGCCATGTCATGATCCAGCCGGGAGTTGCCGCCAACTTCCTTGCTGACCGCCAGTTTGCCGATCAAGGTTTGCTGGCCCGCTTCCTGTTTGCCGCGCCCATATCCTTGGCGGGAACGGCGGCACGTATTCGCAGCGAAAGTCTGGCCGAGGAATCGCAGGCCACTGCCGAGGCGGCGCGCCACCTTGCCGCTTACAACCTTGCTATCGGCAAGCTGCTGCGCGCGCCGATCCGGTGGAAGGATGAAAACGACCGGATGGCGGGGGTGGAACTCGATCGCCTGCCTTTGAATGAGGGCGCACGGGTGCTCTATATCCGGTTCCATAACGCCACCATGACCGCGATGGGTCCGGGGCAACCGCTTGAACCGGTCAAGCCTTTTGCTTCCAAGTTGGCGGAAAACGCGGTGCGCATCGCGGGCATTCTGACCCTGATCGGCAATGACCAGGCGAGCGAGATTGATGCTGCAACGCTGGCCGACGCAATGAAGCTGACGCAATTCCATGCCGATGAGGCTTTGCGGCTGACCGATGCTGCTGGCATTGCCCCGGCGCTGAAACAGGCCGAGCAACTCTTGCGTTGGCTGCACTCCCGCCCCGGCGGCATGATCGGGTTGCAAACCGTCTATCAGGCCGGGCAGCCCAAGGTGCTGCGCAGTGCCAAAGCCGCGCGCGAGGCGATGCAGGTGCTGGCCGATCATGGCTGGGCGCACCCCATTCCCGATGGCGCGGAAATTGATGGCAAGTGGCATAGGGAAGCGTGGCGGATTGTCCGGGAGGCGAGGCTGTGAGCGCGCTTGCGTTCGATCCCTACGCAGCGCTGGCTGATATTGAAAACGGCCAAGGGCTAAGGGCTAATCGGGCTAGCGGGGCTAATCCGGGACCGATCTTAGCCCGATTAGCCCCTTTAGCCCTTAGCCCCGCGCAAAATTCAAATCCGCGCGCGCTGCTCCCCGTTACTGCTTTGGACCCCATAGCATGGGTCACCGCGCTCTCCTCGTTTGAGGCCAGCCGCCCGCCCGGCGGTATCGCGCTGGACCGGTGGCGCATCTTGCTTGCCGATGCAAGGTGGCTCGCGCGCAGCCACGGCGAGGCTGCCGCCGCGTTCGGCTGGAGCGCATCCGGTCTATTCGGGATCGATCCTATGCCCGGCTGGGGCGGAGTTGCTGATCGGCTTGAGGGTGCGCGCTGTCTCGCATTCACCGCCAGCGTGGCGCACTGGCAAGGGAACGATTGCGAGGGCTGGCTGTGGCGGCGCACCCTCACCCCCAAGCCGCTGCTGTGGGAGCTGGCGCAATGAGCGGTGGGAATGTGGCCAATACGCGCGCGCGATCTGTCGTTTGCGTGGAATTGGAAGCGGCCATGATCGATGCTGAATTGCGCCAGCTATGGCGGCAATGGTGCGACTGGGGCGGAGACTTCCCGCCCGAATGCCGGGATATGCGGTGCTGTGCGCGGACCCGCGCGGGAACGCCATGCAAGCGCCGCGACCTCTATCGCTCTGGGCGTTGCAAACTGCACGGCGGGCTGTCGAGCGGCCCGAAAACCGCGCGCGGCAAACGCCGCTCCGCTCGCAACGGAAAACGTACAGCCAAGGGCAAACCCCATGAGAGGGTAAAGAATACTGATGATTTAGGAAAATCTGGCGGTGCTGTTTTGGAACGGGAGGGCTGATATGGGCGGATATGGCTCTGGGCGATACGGCGGAAGGCCAACGACCGGTGCCTCCCTCCGCATCGATCTTGCGCGGATGTTCCGCACGGGACAGGCGAGGGATGGCGCGTGGCTGAGCGGGAGCCTGCACTGGACACGCGGGGGCGAACCGTCAGGTTCGATTGGCTATCAGGCGATCATGGATCAGCTAGGGAATGAACGGCTCGAATTGTCCTATACGCGCGGGAAAGGCGACGAGTCGGAGGAAGTGAAACAGACCGTTCGGCTGTGCTTCACCCGTCCCACCTACGGCGGCAAGCGCTGGTGGATGATCTGCCCCTATCGCCATATTCGCGTCGGCAAGCTCTACCTTCCGTCTGGCGGTGACCGCTTCGCTTCGCGGCAGGCCTGGAGGATGGGCTATCAGTGCCAGCGCGAAGCCCACGGCGACCGCGCCCTTGAACGGCTGTTCCGCCTGCAACGCAAGCTGGGGTGCGATCGGGGCATTGATAACTGGCCCAGGCGGCCCAAGGGCATGTGGCAGCGCACCTTCGACCGACGGATGAAACAGTTCCATGAACTGGAGGATAAGGCCAATGCCGAATTTGCGGCGGGGATCGCCCGGATATTGAAGCGGTAGCACGCTTCCGCTGTTCGAATCATGGTAAGCCGGTGCACGGCAAACTGATCGCGATTGATCGCCCCAGTTCACCCCCAGCCAGCGCATCTGGGGGTATAATTGGGGGTATCACGAAAATCGTCATCGTCCAAAATGACTATAATAGGCCATTTCTAGACCTTTTCGCGGTTCCCTTCACCGCTCCACTTTCCTGCCGCCAAACCTGCCTTCAGCCGCATCCCGCGCGAAACGCGGCGAGCCGTGCCACAGCTTCGTCCAGCACCGATTCATCCTTGGTGAAGCACAACCGCAGGAAACCTGTTCCCGGCCGCTCGGCATAAAAGGCGGAGACCGGGATCGAGGCGACCTTGGCCTCGCGCACCAGCCGCTCCGACAACATGACATCGTCCGCCGGCAGCCCGGATGCGGCCAGATCAATCGTGATGAACCAAGTGCCGCTGGCGGGCAGCACGACAAACCCCGCCGCCTCAAGCCCGCTGACCAGCCGCGCTTTGAGCGCAGCGTAACGCTCGCGCTGCGCTTCGAACCAGCTGTCGGGCAAGGCCAGACCCTCGGCTGCGGCCCACTGCAGCGCGGGCGGGGTGGTGAAGGTGAGGAACTGGTGCCGCGCCGCGATCCGCGCGGCGAGCTCGGGCGCGGCAACCGCCCAGCCGACCTTCCATCCGGTCATCGAGAAGATCTTGCCGGCCGAGCCGACCTTGACCGAACGCTTGGCCAGCGAAGGTATGGCCAGCGGCGAAACGTGCGGGGAGCCATCGATCACCATCGCCTCCCACACCTCGTCGCACAGCACCCACAGATCATGCGCTTCAGCGAGCTCGCCAATGGCCTCAAGCGTTTCACGGCTCAGCATCGTTCCGACCGGATTGTTCGGGGTGTTGAGCACGATCCCGCGGGTATTCGGCCCGATCGCGGCGGCGAGTGCATCGATCGGCAGGGTCCATGCGGGCGGGGTCAGGCTGATGACCTTGGCCACACCCCGGCCCATTGCACCAGCGGCAGGTATGCATCGTAAAGCGGCTGGACCAGCATCACTTCATCGCCCGGCGCCACCAGCGCGAACAGGCTGGCGGCCAGCGCTTCGGTCCCGCCCGAAGTGACGATCACCTGCTCGGCGGAGAGCGTCAGTCCCTGCGTGCGCAGGTAAAAAGCAGCCACCGCGCTCCGCAGTTCGGGCAGTCCGCGCATCGGCGGGTACTGGTTCGACTTGCCGCCAAGCGCTGCCTGCGCCGCCGCGATCAGCTCGGGCGGTTCGGGCAATTCGGGGAAGCCCTGCCCCAGGTTGATCGCGCCAAGCTCGCGGGCAAGGCCGGACATATGTTCGAAGATCGTGGTCTGGGGCGCAGTCATACCGCGCAGCTTAGAGCGATGCGGCCTCGCTGGCCAGATCGTGCCGGACTAGCCGGACCCGCGAAATCAGCAGCGCGGTCAGCAGCAGCAAAGCGATCGCGGTGACTTGCGCCGCCCAATAGCCGTGAAAATGGTCGAAGCTCCACCCTGCGCCGACGACCGCAAGGGCATTTCCGATCCAGCCCAGCCCGTGCATCGTGCCGAAGATCGCACCGTAGCGGCTCACATCGAAGCGGTGCGCGATAAAGTAGCTGAACACCCCGATGTCGGCCCCCTGCAGCACGCCGATCAGCGCTGCCGCAATCATCAGCGGGGCGAAGCTGCCATGCTCGGTCAGCAGCAGGACGAAGCCGACTGTGGGCAGGGCGTTGAGTGTAGCGGCCACCAGGCGCGGCTCGAACCGGTCGAGCAGCCAGCCGCCGCCAAGCTTGCCGAACAACTGGCCGGCCGCAAAGAACGAGATGCCCAGCGCCGCATTGGTTGCGGTCAGACCGCGCTCTTGCAGCATCGGCGAAAGCTGGCCGATCGCCATGGCGGTGGCCATCGACGCGCAGAAATTGGCCGCGACGAGCATCCAGAAATCGCGGCTTTGCAGATAGTCGCGGTTAGCCGGGACGGTTCCCGCAGGCTGGCCGTGGGTCGAGGCATTGCGCGGCATCAGCAGCATGGCGGCGGGCAAGCCCAGCACCAGCGCAAACAACGCCAGCATCAGGAAACCCTGCCGCCAGCCCTGCGCGGCGATGACCTGTTGCAGCCACGGCGGAACCACGATCGTGGTCAACGAAATACCGACCCCGACCAACCCGAGCGCCAAGCCGCGGTAACGCACGAAATGCGCGCTGACCGGGCGGGTAATCAGCACCGTCGAGCTGCCACCGCCGATAAAGCCGATGATCATCGTGCCGAAAACCAGTGCGGCAAATCCATCGGCCCAGCGCCACAACGCCAGTTCGGTCGCGGCCATGCCGAGGGTACAGGCGAGGAACATGCGGTGAAAGCCGTGGCGATCGGCCAGCCGCCCGATCACCGGCGCGCCAAATGCCGCAGCGATGATCGCCGACTGAACCAGGCCCGCTTGCGCGCGGGTCAGGTGCAAGTCGGTCGCCATCGGCAGGACAAACAGGTTGAAGGTATAGAACAGCAGCGAAATGCCGGTGGCATTGGCGAGCGCCCCGGCAGCGACGATGCGCCAGCCGCTCGCCCATTCGTTCGGTACTGCAGGCGCGGTCACGTCAGCCGCTCAGTCCTCCACCGCGAAACTGATCTCGGCGTGGTCCTGCAACCGGTTAACCAGCGCTTCACCAAGCAGCGCGCCAGGCGTGGCAATCGCCCCGGCGGCGGTGCAATCGAGCAGTGCAATCCCGGTCTCGGCCAGCATCCGGCTGGTCGAACCATAGCCCGGATCGTAGCGGCCCTTGACCCCGTAGCGCAGCACCTTGCCATCTTCGAATTCGCCGATGAACAGCACGTCGTAGTGCCCGTTTTCGCGCTCCTCGGCAGTGGGCCCTTCGCCCGGCTTGGGCGGTTTGGCACCGAACGGGTTCTTGAGCATTTCGCCCACCGCATGCGCGGCCTTCTTGCCCAGCTCGCCCGCGCTGGTCAGCATCATCTCGTCATAGCGGAAATCTTCGCCATAGGGATGCCCGAGCAGCAGATTGGTGCGGTGGACGTTCTTGGTGTTAATCGTCGCCATGATGAACGGCGCGGCCCATTTGCCTTCGCTCTCCTCGTATTCCGGGACCAGCCCCATCGGCTGGCTCGGCCCTTCGAAACCGGGGGTCAGGCCAAACGGGCTTTGCAGGATCGGGATCAGCTTGGGGTTCCTGGCCACCGCTTTCATCGTTTCGGTCAGGCTTGCTGCCGTGCCACCGCTGAAGGTGCCCTGCATCGCGCGGACCCGGCCCTTGACCCGCGGCGCGGGCTTGCCGAAGCGGGCGACGGCTTCCTTCTGGAGCATCAGTACACCCAGATCAAACGGGATCGAATCGAAGCCCGAAGAGAACGCGATCCGTGCGCCGCTGGCCTGCGCGGCGGCATGATACTTGTCGATCATCTCGCGCATCCAGCCCGGTTCGCCGCACAAGTCGGCATAGTCGGTTCCGGCCTCAACGCAGGCCTTGACCAGCGGTTCGCCGTAAAGCTGGTACGGCCCGACCGTGGTGAGGACCACGCGGGTGCTTTCCGCCAGCGCCTTCATGCTGGCGGGATCGTCCGAATTGGCCTCGATCAGGGGGATATCGGCCGGCGCTCCGATCAGGTCACGTACTTCTTCAAGCTTGGCCTTGCTGCGTCCGGCCATCGCCCATTTGATACCGCTTCCGGCGTGATGGTGCGCGAGGAATTCGGCAACTAGACGCCCAGTATAACCGGTCGCGCCGTAGACAACGATATCGTAGGTTCGGTCAGACTTCATTGTTGGGGATCCTTACATCGCGCGCGCCTTCGACGCGGCCTTCAGCCCGCTCCGCGCGTAGTTCTGCGGCACGGACCGCGCTATCCGCCTTGCGCCGCTCGCGCATCGTATCATACGACCAGCTCATGTGCCGCTGCGCGAACAGCACCAGGAAGCCGCCGGCAAGTGCCACGTTCTTGAGGAAGTTGGCGGCTTGCGCGGGATCGGCGAAATTGTTGTGCGCGAGCACCGCAGTCACCAGGCAGAAGCCTGCGAGCAGAAGGGCGAACAGCCGCGTGAAGATGCCTAGCGCGATCGCCAGCCCGGCCGCGATCTCGAACACAGCAGCAGGCAAGGCAAAGTTGGCGGGCAGGCCCAGGCTCTGGAAATAGCTATCGGTAGCGGCGAGCGCGCCGAGCTTGTTGATCCCAGCCAGAACGAACAGCGCGGCCATCATGACGCGCCCGACGAAGGCAACTATCGCACTCATGGGATACTCTCCTGCTCAACCAGTGGTCCGCCGCCCCGGTTTGTCTCGTGGCGGCGATTTTGGCGTAACCGGGCATCAGCGCAAGCGAAATCGCCGCGCGCTTACAGGCGCGGCAGGGTTACCCCGCGCTGGCCCATGTATTTGCCGGCGCGATCGGCATAGCTGGTCTCACACGGCTCATTGCCCTGCAGGAACAGGAACTGGCAGGCACCTTCGTTGGCGTAGATCTTCGCCGGAAGCGGGGTAGTATTCGAAAATTCCAAGGTGACGTGGCCTTCCCAGCCCGGCTCGAGCGGGGTTACGTTGACGATGATCCCGCACCGCGCATAGGTGCTCTTGCCCAGGCAGATCACCAGCACATCGCGCGGCACCCGGAAATATTCGACCGTGCGCGCGAGCGCGAAGCTGTTCGGCGGGATGATGCAGACGTCGGTCTCGCGATCAACGAAGCTGTCGGGATCGAACTGCTTGGGATCGACCACCGAGGAATTGACGTTGGTGAAAATCTTGAACTCGGGCGCAACCCGCGCATCGTAGCCATACGACGACAAGCCATAGGAAATGCACCCGTCGCGCCGCTGGGCCTCGACGAAAGGTTCGATCATCCCGTGCTCAAGCGCCTGGGTACGGATCCATTTGTCAGAGAGAATCGCCATGGCCAGCGTGATTGCGCAAGCGCCGGTGGGCCGCAAGCCGCGCGGGCTGGCTTGTCCACGCCTCGCCGCGATAAGTGCGCCGCGCCGGTGGCGCTGTGCCCGCGTCAAAGCTGGCGCCCGCAGCATCTGCCATGCTAGGCCCCGCGCATGGAATTTCGCGAACGGGTCAATCGCTTAGCAGTGTACACGCGGCATCAGGCTGTGCGGCTGCAGGCCATCCCGCGCGCCTGGGTGCTGGCCGCGATGACAGCGCTGCTCGTCGGGATCGGGCTGCTGCTGGTCCAGTCGGCGATGGCCCAGCGGGTGGCCCGCGACAATGCCCTGGCCGAGGCCGATGCGCAGGTGGCGCTCGAAGATCTCAACCAGTCGCTGGTCGATGCCGAAAGCGGCCAGCGCGGCTACCTGCTGACGCTCGATCCGGCCTATCTCGCACCGTACCAGCGTGCGGTCCGGGAGCTGCCCGGAGACCTTGCCACCGTGAAGCTGCGGTTCATGCAGAACTCCGACCCGGCGGTGGACCAGCATCTGGGGCCGCTCGACGACCTCGTGCGGACCAAGCTCGACGAACTGGCGCGCACGATCAGCGCAGCGCAGGCGGGCGATCAGGCTGCAGCGATCGAGCTGGTCCGGGGCGGCGAAGGCAAACAGGTGATGGACCAGATCCGCCGCCACATGGCCGTCCTCGCCAAGATCCAGCGGGAGAGCCGCGATGCGGCGTTCGACGATGCCAACCGGGCCGCGGCGCGGGTGGTGCCGCTGCTGCTGGCGATGTGGCTGGTATTGCTCGCCCTGCTGTGGACCGGATATCACGGCGAACGCGCTCGCGCCCGGGCCGAGATTGCCGCGGCGCAGACCGATCAGCTACGCGAGCTCAACGCCCGCAACGAACTGCTTGCGCGCGAACTGGCTCACCGCGTGCGCAACCTGTTCGGGGTGGTGCTGTCGCTGATTGGTCTCTCCGCTCGCAAGCCGGGGACCACTGCCGAAGTGGTGGGGGATATAACCCAGCGGGTCCACGCGCTGAGCCGGGCGCATAACGTCGCCACCGGCGATGTCACAGGTGACGTGGAGCTGTCCGCACTGCTCCAGAGTCTGTGCCAGCCTTACCAGGCAGGCGACAAGGCGCAGACCATTACGCTCCATGGCCCCGCCGAGGTGGTGCCAGCCTCCATGGTTTCGCCGTTCGCGCTGGTCTTCCACGAGCTTGCCACCAATGCCGCCAAATATGGCGCGCTGTCGGTGCCCGGCGGACGGGTGCGCATCGCCTGGAACGGGCGGGAGGACGACCAGCCGCTGCGGATCGAATGGCGCGAAGTGGGCGGCCCGCCGCCAGCGGCCGCGAACAGCGGAGCCGATCAGCCGGGCAGCGGGTTCGGCGCGCGGATGACCGAGGCGGCGATGCGCCAGATCGGCGGCAAGCTGACCCGCGAATTCCCCAGCGAAGGCGCGGTGATCACGCTGGAGATTACGCGCCGCACCTGATCAGACCTGGTGGTAAGCGCGGTACCAGTCGACAAAGGCCGGTACCCCCACCTCGATCGAGGTGGTCGGGGCATAACCAAGATCGCGCGAGATCGCCGAAATGTCTGCATAGGTCGCGGGCACGTCACCCGGCTGCATCGGCAGCATTTCGATCTCGGCCTTGCGCCCGCAGGTTTCCTCCAGCAGCGCGACGACCTTCATCAGGTGTTCGCTCTGGCTGTTGCCGATGTTGTAGAGCGCGTGCGGCTTGACGCTGCCGCCGGCTTTTTCCGCGCCGTCATTGGCGGGCGGTGCATCGAGGCAGGCGATCACGCCGGAGACGATATCGTCGATATAGGTGAAGTCGCGGTACATTTCGCCGTGGCCAAACACCGGGATCGGGAGCCCTGTGAGGATCCGCCGGGTGAAGTTCCATAGCATCATATCGGGCCGGCCCCACGGGCCATAGACGGTGAAAAACCGCAGGCCCGTCAGCGGAAGTGCGAACAGGTGCGCGTAGGTTTCGCTCATCAATTCGTCGGCGCGCTTGGTCGCGGCGTACAGCGAGAGCGGGTGGTCGGTGCGGTCCTCGACCGCGAGGGGCAGCTTGGTATTGCCGCCATAGACCGAGCTCGATGAGGCATAGACCATGTGCTCGACTTGCCGGTGCCGCGCGAGTTCGAGCAGGTTGACGTGACCCGCCAGGTTCGAGCTCACATAGGCCTGCGGATTTTCAAGGCTGTAACGCACCCCGGCCTGCGCGCCGAGATGCGCGATCCGGTCGATCTTCATGCCCTCCAGCGCCGCCGTAAGCGCGCCCATGTCGGAGAAATCGAGGTGGTGGAAGGTGAACCGATTGCCGCCTTCCTCGCGCAGCAACTTGATCCGGTCATGCTTGAGCGAGACCTGGTAATAATCGTTGAGGTTGTCGATCCCGATCACCTCGTCGCCGCGCGCCAGCAGGCGCCGCGTCAGGCAGAAACCGATGAATCCGGCCGCGCCGGTAACCAGAACTCGCATCATATCCCCTTGGCCTTGTGGCCGCGACATAGCCCAGCGCCCTTATTTCATGGTTAACCCGGCGATGGTAGGGCGCTTTGCATGACTGCACCTTGCAAAATCCTCGTTGTGTTCGGCACGCGCCCCGAAGCGATCAAATTGTTCCCGGTGATTGCCGCGCTGAAAGCCGATCCGCGTTTCGAGCCGGTGGTCTGCGTTTCGGCGCAGCACCGCCAGATGCTTGACCAGGTGCTCGAGATCGCCGGGATCGTGCCCGATTACGACCTTGACCTGATGCGCCCCGACCAAAGCCTCGACGCGCTCACTGCGGCGCTGCTCACCGAACTGGGCAAAGTGATGGACGAAGTGCAGCCCGACCGCGTGATCGTGCAGGGCGATACCGCCACCGCGATGGCTGGGGCGCTTGCCGCCTACTACCGCAAGGTGCCGGTGGGTCATGTCGAGGCCGGACTGCGTTCGGGCAATATCTATCACCCCTGGCCCGAAGAGGTGAACCGCAAGATCATCGGCCAGATCGCAGACATGCATTTCGCGCCGACCGACGTCTCGGCCAAGGCCTTGACTGACGAGCAGGTCGATCCGGCGCGGGTTCACGTTACCGGCAACACGGTGATCGATGCGCTGCACTGGGTCACCGCGCGGATCGCCGCGGAGCCTCATCTTGCCGCTGGCCTCGCCGAGATCGAAGCGCGCTTCGCCGGCAAGCGGATCATCGGAGTGACCAGCCACCGCCGCGAGAATTTCGGCGGCGGGCTTGAGAACATCGCCGAGGCGGTCCGCCAGATCGCCGAGCGGCCCGATGTCGCGGTGATCTTCCCGGTGCACCTCAATCCCAATGTCCGCGCGGTGATGCACGGCGCGCTGGGGGGCCGTGCCAATGTCGCGCTGATCGAACCGCTCGACTATCCAAACTTCGCCCGGTTGCTCGCCATTGCCGAAGTGATGCTGACCGACAGCGGCGGCGTGCAGGAAGAAGCGCCGGCGCTGGGCAAGCCGGTGCTGGTCATGCGCGAAACCACCGAACGCCCTGAAGGCGTCACCGCCGGGACCGCCAAGCTGGTCGGCACCGACACCCAGACTATCGTTACCGAAATGTTCAATCTTCTCGATGATAAGGCCGCTTACGAAGCCATGGCGCGGGCGCACAATCCCTTCGGGGACGGGCACTCTGCACGCCGTATCGTGGAGCTGCTCGGGAATGAAATCGCCCAATAATTCTAGCGTTAAGCCTGCCGTTTGTGTCGTCGGTCTGGGATACATCGGACTTCCTACAGCCGCGATCGTTGCGCGCGCCGGGTGCCGGGTCCACGGCGTCGATGCCTCGCAACACGTGGTCGACACGATCAACCGCGGCGAAATCCACATCGAGGAAGTCGATCTCGACGGGCTGGTCCAGGGCGTTGTCTCGCGCGGACTGCTTAAGGCTTCGACCAAGGTTGTCCCGTGCGATGTCTTCGTGATCGCGGTGCCGACCCCGTTCGACGCGAACCACGCGCCCGATATTTCCTATGTCCTTGCCGCCGGTGAGGCGATTGCCCCGGTGCTCAAGGTCGGCGACTGTGTGATCCTTGAATCGACCAGTCCGGTTGGCACGACCGAAGCACTGCGCGATCTGATCGCCACGGCGCGCCCAGACCTCAAATGCCCTGGCCTAACCGGCGAGACCCCGGACATCTCGATCTCCTACTGCCCCGAGCGCGTGCTGCCGGGCAAGATCCTCGAAGAACTGACCAACAACGATCGCTCGATCGGCGGGATTACACCCCGCTGCGCGCGCAAAGCGCTGACCTTCTACAAGCTGTTCGTGCGCGGCACCTGCGTCGTGACCGACAGCCGCTCGGCCGAAATGACCAAGCTGGTCGAGAACGCTTACCGCGACGTCAACATCGCTTTCGCCAACGAACTGTCGATGGTCGCTGACCACATGGGGCTCGACGTGTGGGAGGTGATCCGCCTCGCCAACCGCCACCCCCGCGTCAACATCCTCACCCCCGGGCCGGGCGTGGGCGGGCATTGCATCGCGGTCGACCCGTGGTTCATCGTCCATGGCGCGCCCGAGCAGACCCCGCTGATCAGAACAGCCCGGGGCGTCAATGACGGCAAGATCCACCACGTCATCGCCCAGTGCGAGGCGCTGATCGCGGCGCATCCGGGTGCCAAGGTCGCCTGCCTGGGCCTGGCCTTCAAGGCCAACATCGATGACTTCCGCGAGAGCCCGGCGCGGCTCGTCGCAGTCACGTTGGCGCGCAAGTTCGGGGCCCGCGTCAAGGTGGTCGAACCCTTTGCCGCCGAGCTGCCACGCGAATTTGCCGGGACCGAGGCCGAGCTGATCGACATTGACACCGCGCTTGAGGAAACCCAGATCCTGATCGTGCTGGTCGATCATGACCAGTTCAAGGCCGTCCCCTTGGCCGAACGCGCTGGCCATCTGGTCTATGACACCCGCGGCATCTGGCTTGACCAACCGCGCGGCTCCGGGGCCGAAGCGGAAGGCCTGCGGCTCGCCGGGTAACGCTCAACGGTAACGGGGAACGCAAAGTCGGTCTGCGGATTGGTGGTTGATAGACCCCAAACACCGGAGCCGCCTCAGATGAACACGCCCCCGCGCAATCCGATCGCCGACAAGACCGCTCCGGATAACGAACAGGCCCCCGAAGCGCACAACCAGTCGCAGGACGACGAAGGCGAACAGTCGCAGACCTTAGCCGACGAGGCGCGCGGCCGTGGCTCCGATTTCGGCGAGGGCGAGAGCGAAAAGCCCGACTACGACGGGATCAGCGATACCGACGGCGATTCCACCCCCGACTTGGTCGATACGATGAACCAGATGGTCAGTTCGGGCCGGATCGACATGGGCGCATTTCGCGGCGAGCGGAACGACGACGATGACGAGGACGGCCTTGGCGAACAGGGCCTTGAAGACGATGGCCCGCGCGGCGCCGAGTAGCGCTTACATCCCCTGGGTCAGGAACACCCGGTAATCGGCCCCGGCAAAGCGGTCCTTGCGAGCTTCCTGATATGCGTCCGAACCATACCAGGCGCGGGCTTCGTCCATTGTCGGAAACTCGATGATCACGCTGCCCTGCGCTTCGGGTCCTTCGAGCGTTTCGATCGCCCCGTAATAGGCCAGCGGCTTGGCGCTATGCCCGGCGAGCGACCCGCCGGCCTTGCCGGCATAGTCTGCCATCTTGCCCGAATCGTGCTCGCGTTCCTTGATGAAGACCAGATAGGCAGCCATGAATTTCCCTCCCGATAGTTCGCTTGTGCGGCCGAGCTTGGCGCGGGCGGTTGACGCTGTCCAGCCATTTAAGCGCTCGGTTAATCCACCCGGCCGGGTTCGCTTGCCTAAACCGCCCCGTGCGCCCATAGGCCGGTCACCGCGTGGACATTGCCTTGTAAGCACCCGCGGCTGAGAGACATGCGTCGCGCTCCCGCTTACTAGCCTGGAGCCCCCCGATGACCCGCGCGATGAACATCAAACTGCCCGAGCCCGACGTCCGCGCAATCTGTGCCAGCCAGTCGATCCGCATCAGCGCAATCGAGACCTTGCCCTCGGGCGGCACGCACCTGGTCTGCACAACGATCGAGGATGCTGACGAAGCCCGGCGCAAGTTCAAGAAGAACCTGATCGAAGGCCGGGTCAAGCGCTTCGCCTTCTACTGGGTGCCGCAGAAATAAGCCGGCGTTCCGGGTAGGTAACACTTTGCTAACCACGTAGCGGTAAATTCACCCGAGGTTACCCGCAGGATTTCTCTGCGCGGGCCACGGTGGAGGGCAACGCTATGCCAGGACCGAATGAAGATGGTAGCACCGGCGAGCGCCGCGACAACGACCGCCGCCTGACAATACAGCCCATGGCGGGCGAAGACCGGCGCAAAGGCGATCGCCGCAGCGGCGCTGACCGCCGCACCGCACCGCGTCAATAAACCCGGTATACCCCGCGCGGCTGGTCGTCAGTGGCTGGCCATGCTGTGCTTCAATGCCGACATCTCGTCATGCCCGGCCTTGACCGAGGCCCAGGCGGCCTTGATCGCCTCGCGCGGGGCGGGGTCGAGCGTATCGCTGTCCAGCGCGGTTTCGAACTTGTCCTTGAGATAATCCTCGCCGTGCTCGATCTCGGCGACGATTGCCACGTCATCGCGGCTGGAGACCGCCTCGCGCAGTGACAGGAACGCGCGGTGGATCGAGCCCAGCAGCGTGCCGCGATCCTCGGGCTCACCGCCTTGCGCCACCACCGCTTCGTTCAGCTTTAGCGCAGCGGCGTCCCGCTCCTGCGCGCGCGCTGCGAACAGCTGGGCGAGGTGCGCGCTGCCGGCCTCTTTGGCGGACTTTTCATAACCCTCGACGCTGTCAATCAGGGTGGCGATCAGCGTGTTGAGCGTGGCGGAATTCTCGGGGTGATTGGAAATGCGGGTAGGCATGGTGCGATCCTGGATTGTTGCCGTGTTGCCCGATCAACGCACCGACCATGCTACGGGTTCCCTCGCTCCCCTATGCAAGGTGCCGCGCGCTTAACGCGCCGCGGCCGCCGGAAGTTCACACCAAGTTGACACCAAAACCATCGCGCCAAACCCCCTCGGCGCCGCTCAGCGATAGCGGATCCGGCGGGGTTCGGTGATCTGGCTCGGATCGATGTGATGACAATAATTCACGAATTCTTCGGGGGTATACGCCCCCCCTGCCTCGACCTTGTCGCAAGCGGCCTTGCGGCGCGCATAGTCGGCCATGTCCTGAGGCAATTCTGCGCTCTGCTCGGCAAGGAATTGCGGCAACGTTCCGTCGGCGATGTCGGCAATCTCGAGCTCGTCGGCGAACGCTTCGGCGCCAAGCAAGTCCTCCGGCGCCGCGGGCAAGGCAGGTTCAAGCGCGCCAAGCCGCTGCGCCAGCTCCGCCTCGGCGGGCCGGTCGGGTATAGTCGCGGAGAGCGAAGCGAGCGCGTGGCGGGCATAGCGCTCGGGCTTGAGGCTGCGCAGCAGGAACATCAGCAGCCGGTCATTGAACACGCGGCGGGTGGCAACCACCTGGCCGCAATCGTCGAACACCGGATGCTCGATCCCCTCGAGCGCACGCTCGAATGCGATATCCTCGATCACCGCGCCCGCCTGCTGGCGCGCCGCATCCCACGCCCGGGCAAAGGCCCGAGCGGCGCAATTTGTAAGCGGCTTCGCGGCTTAGCCCCACCGCCTTGGCCGCCAGCCGGATCTGGCCGGTATCGGCAAGCACCTCGACAAACTTCCGCTGTTTCTCCTCGGTCCACCCGTCATAGCGTGGGCGGCGGCGGACCGGGACCCAGCGGTAATCGGCCGGGTCATAGGGTTCGGGCGGCGCGCAGGGGTCGTCCTCAATGACGGGGAGCGGCGGGGGTGGCGGCGGCATCGCGGCACGAGCCGCAACCGGCGGCTCGGACACATCGGCATCGATGATCTGGTCGGCCGGCTTGGTCGAGCGGGCCTTGGCGGAGCGGTTTTTGCGAACGGTCATCCGCCAGTCTGGACCATAAGTGGGGGTGTGTAGGAAAGTGGTTTTTGCGGGGGGACACCCTCTAGAACCCTGGCAAATTGCCTTGGCGCGAGCCAGCCAGCCCGCACCGGCTGGCCTAGCGACGCTTCGTGTGGTGGCGGGCGGTGGCGGGCTTGGCTTTGGGCAGGGCCTGCGCCGGATGCACCCGCGCGGTCAGCACCCACCAGGCGCAGCCAAGGCCAAGCAACAAGACTTGCAGCAGCGCGATGCTGTGGAGCCGCCCGACAAACGGCTGCTTGCGGGTCTTGTGCCGGAACAGCGCGCGCCCAGCATAAGCCCCCAGCGTCCCGCCGAGGACGGCGAACAGCAGCAAGGTCGATTCCGCAATGCGGTACTGGCCGCGCCGGGCCTTGGCCTTGTCCAGCCCGAACGCCGCAAAGGCAATGAAGTTGATCGCGATGAGGGCGGTGGCGATGTTGGTGGGGGTGAGGAAGTGGTTGAGCATAGCAAGGGTGCTGACGGCCGTTTGCGGGATCAGTAATTCTCGCAGGCGATCCCGTCGTCGTCACCATCCATATTTTCGCGGTAGCCCGGCTGGCCTGCGTAGAGCGGGGCCTTGCCGAGGCGGCGCACTTCGCGGCAGCCCGAATAGGTTACGCTGCGTTCGCTTGTCGCGCGCTCGCTGGCGCTCATGGTCAGCAGCGCGCCCCATGCCGATCCCGGTTCTTGTCTGCGATGCTGCCGTGCCATGCTGGTTGGTTTAGCGCTGACGTGACCCCCAACCTTCATCCAGTTCCGATTAGAGCCTCGGCATCGTTGTTGCCCACGTGGGCAGGTGAAGCAAGGGGCTGCGTAGCGTAGCCTCCGGCTATGCGGAGCGAAGCAGCCCCTTGCTTTTTGAGGTCGGCGGCGAAGGC
>JANYEY010000015.1 GCA_025359685.1 Sphingomonadaceae bacterium
AGCGACAACTGCCAAGGCCCAGCAGCCACTCAATATCGATCATTCTAATATCTAGAATTAGTTCAGCACGCAGTGTAGATACATTTGTGCGTGGCGCTCAGCCAAAATTCGGGCATGATTGGGCAAGGCGGTCGCCGCCAGTAAAAAATCAGGGGGAATAGTTGGCCAGCATCTCAGGACCGATGGGCGAAGACCGCGCTGCCGACCAGCTCAGCCGCTCGCTCAAATCGCGGCACGTGTCGATGATCACCTTCGGGGGCATAATCGGCGCGGGTCTTTTCGTCGGTTCCTCCACCGCAATTAGCACGATCGGGCCTGCAGCGGTGCTCAGCTATACCCTCGCCGGGTTCCTGGTCCTGCTGGTCATGCGGATGATTTCCGAAATGGCGATGGCGCTGCCAGGCGTGCAGACCTTCCCCGATTTCGCCCGCGAAGGGGTCGGCAACTGGGCCGGGTTCCTGGTCGGCTGGCTCTATTGGTACTTTTGGGTGGTGGTGATTGCGATCGAAGCAATAGCTGGCGCCAAGATCGTCAACGGCTGGTTCCCCCAGTTCGAAGTCTGGCAGATCGGCGTTGCCCTGATGGCAGTGCTGACTGGCGTGAACCTGCTCTCGGCGCGGTCCTATGGTGAGTTCGAGTTCTGGTTCGCCTCGACCAAAGTCGTCGCAATAATTGCCTTCATCGTAATCGCGGCTGCCTATGCGTTCGGGATCACCGCGCCTGACGGACCGACCTTTGCCAACCTGACCAGCCATGGCGGGTTTGCCCCGGCCGGAGTCACCGCGATCTTTGCCGGGGTCGCCACCACGATTTTCTCGCTGTGCGGCGCCGAAATCGCGACCTTGGCTGCGGCCGAATCCGACGAAGGTACGCAGACCATCGCCCGCATGACCATTTCGGTTTCGGTGCGGATCCTGGTGTTCTTCGTGCTTTCGATCCTAATGATCGTTTCAGTGGTGCCGTGGGACCAGATTGTCGTGGGGGTTTCGCCTTTCGCCCATGCGTTGCGCGTGATGGGTTACCCGGCGGCCGATCTGGTGATGAACTCGATCGTGCTGGTCGCTGTGCTGTCGTGCCTCAATTCGGGCATCTACATCACCAGCCGCGCGATGTTCGGCCTCGCCCAGAACGGCGATGCACCGAACGCCTGCGTAAAGCTCAGCCAGGCGCGCGTACCGGCCCGGGCGATTCTGATCGCCAGCCTGTTCAGCTATGGCGCGCTCGCGGCATCGGTGCTTTCGCCCGACATGGTATTCAACTTCCTGGTCAATTCTTCGGGCGCGATCATGCTGTTCATCTACCTGCTGATCGGCTGGGCGCAGTTGCGCCTGCGCGACCGGTTCGAGACTGAGGCGCCCGAAGCCCTGAAGCTGCGGATGTGGTTCCACCCCTATGGCACCTGGGCAGCGATGGCGGGAATGGTCGGCGTGCTGGTCCTGATGGCCCTGTCGCCGGGCCACCGGGTTGAACTGTGGGCCAGCGTGCTGGTTACCGCCGGTTTCGGGATCGGCTATTGGCTCAAATCGAGGGTTGCCGCCGCCTGATCGTCCCGACCCGGCAAGGGAAATTTTCCGATCGCGACATTCTTTTCAATCGCAAGCGGCATCGTGATCGCTGAAGGATAGGAAGAGCTACAAGAACCGTGGGAGCCGAGGCGTGAAACTGGAAAACGATCCTCTCGCGGCATTCTGGATGCCTTTCACCTCAAACCGCGCGTTCAAGGCGAACCCGCGCCTGCTGTCTGCAGCCAAGGACATGCATTACACCAGCAGCGATGGCCGCCAGATCCTCGACGGCACCGCTGGCCTGTGGTGCGTCAATGCCGGACACTGCCGCGCGCCGATCGTCGAAGCGATCCGCAAAACCGCGGGTGAAATGGATTTCGGCCCGACCTTCCAGCTGGCCCATCCGCTCGCGTTCGAACTGGCTTCGCGGGTCGCCGCGCTGATGCCTGAGGGGCTCGACCGGATCTTCTTCACCAATTCAGGTTCGGAATCGGTCGATACCGCGCTCAAGATTGCGCTCGCTTATCAGCGGGCGCGCGGCGAAGGCACCCGCACCCGCCTGATCGGGCGCGAGCGGGGCTATCACGGCGTCGGGTTCGGCGGCATCTCGGTCGGCGGGATCGTCAACAATCGCCGCCAGTTCGGCACCCTGCTGGCCGGGGTCGATCACTTGCCGCACACCCATGACCTTGCGGCCAACGCCTTCACCAAGGGCCGCCCGCAGCACGGCGCACATCTGGCCGATGAGCTTGAGCGGATCGTTACACTGCACGGCGCGGAGACAATCGCAGCAGTTATCGTCGAGCCGATGGCCGGATCGACCGGCGTGCTGATCCCGCCGCTCGGCTACCTTGAGCGGCTGCGCGAGATTTGTACACGGCATGGCATCGTCCTGATCTTCGATGAAGTGATCACCGCATTCGGCCGCCTGGGCGGCGCAACCGCGGCGCAAGTGCTGGGTGTGACGCCCGACGTGATCACGATGGCCAAGGGACTCACCAATGCCGCGGTCCCGATGGGCGCGGTCGCGGTTAGCCGGACGATCCACGATACCGTGGTCGAAGGCGGGCCCGACGGGATCGAACTGTTCCACGGCTACACCTATTCGGGCCACCCGCTCGCTGCGGCGGCGGGGATCGCTTCGCTAGACCTCTACCGCGACGAAGGCCTGTTCGAGCGAGCGGCGGACCTGGCCGGTTATTGGGAACAGGCGGTCCACAGCCTGAACGGCAAGCGCCATGTGATCGACGTGCGCAACATCGGGATCGTTGCCGGGATCGAGCTCGAACCGCGCCCCGGCGCGCCCGGCAAACGCGCGATGGAACTGTTCCACAAATGCTTCGATAGTGGTCTGCTGATCCGCGTTACCGGTGACATCATCGCGCTGTCCCCGCCGCTGATCCTCGAGAAGGCGCACATCGACGAGATGGTCGGGCGGATCGCCGAACTGGTCGCCACGATCGACTAGAGCGTCAGCACTATTTTCCCGACATGCCGCTTGGTCAGGAACACCTCCTGCGCCTGGGCAATGTCGATCAAGGGATAGGTCTCGGCCAACAGAGGCTTGATCTCACCGCGTTCGATGTAACCGACCAGGTTAGGAAAGACCCCGGACTCCAGCACCGTGCAGCCGAATAACGTCAGGTCTTTGAGGTAGAGCGTCCTCAAGTCGAGCTCGGCAATGGGGCCCGAGATTGCCCCGGCCACACCGTAGCGCCCTCCGTTCCGCAGGCATTTGAGGATCTCTGCAAACTGGCTGCCGCCTACCACATCGACTGCGGCGTCGAATGGAGCGCCTGCGAACATCGCAGCCAGATCGGCGCCGCGCGAAATCACCTGATCCGCGCCCAATGCGCGAACCGCGTCGGCTTTGTCTGCGCCCGCCATGGCGGTGACCCAAGCTCCGCGACGTTTGGCCAGCTGCACCGCCGCCGAACCGACCCCGCCCGAAGCGCCCGTGATCAGCACCCGCTCCCCAGCCGCAAGGCTTATGCGCGTCAGCATGTTTTCGGCCGCCGAGTAGGCGCAGGGGAAGCTGGCCAATTCGGCGTCGCTTAGCGGGCTTTGGATGGAGTGAGCGTGAACCGCAGGGGCTCGGCAGTAATCGGCAAAGCCGCCGTTCACTTCGGACCCGAAATAGACGACATCGAAGGGCTCATCCCCCCGAAACACGGGTTCGACCAGCACCCGCTCGCCAATCCGGCGCGGATCGACACCAGCGCCGACCGCAACGATCCGCCCGCAAGCATCCGCGCCCTGTATGCGCGGAAACTGGAACGCCGCGCCGGACCAACCGTCGTCCTCGGCTCCGGCAAGCCCCGTTTCCGCGCCCGCGTCGGTTGCCTCGGCCACGGCTTTGGAATACCACCCGATGCGCGTGTTGATGTCGGTGTTGTTGACCCCGGCCGCAGCGACTTTGATCAGGACTTCGCCCTGGCCGGGTTTCGGAACGGCAACATCATCGCGAAATTCAAGCTGGTCGAAGCCGCCATTGCCGGTGAGCATGACCGCGCGCATGACGGCCGGAATTGTCACTCCGCGCGGCTCAGCCCGAACTGGTTCAGATACCATTGCTGGAACTTGATCACGCTGCCTTCCTGATCGGAATAGCGGCCTGGACGATATCGGCTCGACATGATCCCGGCCTGATTGTCCTCGGTGATCACTTTGTCCTGCGTCGTCGTGGCGTGATAGCCCCAGATCATCTTGGGAATATCGACCTCGACCTCTGTCGCGCGGCCGTCGACCAGCCAGATCATCTCGACATCGGTCCGCAGCGCAGAACGCGGAGTGAACTGGAACAGGATTGCAAAGTGATCGTCGGCAACGATCTGGGTGAACGGACTGAAGCTAAGGTGCATCCGCCCGCCGTCGGCCGCTTTGCGCTTGCCCATCAGCGGCGCGGGCGCGGTCCCATCTTGCGTTTCGGACGCCCAGCCATCCTTGTTCATCCGCTGCATCAGCAGGCGCAAATGGCTGCTGGCTGGTGGCTCGTCGACATTGCCGATCGGTCGTCCCATCGCAGCGGCGCGGGCCTCCCAGGCCTGCAATTTCGGAGTGAAGCTGGCGATTGCGTCAGCTGGGCCAGAGCTTGGACCGGCCCCCACTGCCACGATTGATTCTGCCGCGTGCATCGAACAGAATTCAGGGTGCGAAGGCACGCAGTGATAGCATTCGAAGAAATTCTCTACGACCAGCTTCCAGTTGGCATCGGTGGGATAGCTGCCGGCATGGGCGATCCGGGCACCCGCGATGCCGTGATAATCGAGGATCGGCCCCATATCGCCAAAGGTCGCATCGAAATCGTCCGGCTCGCCTTCGCTCAGGTTGATGAAGATCAGCCCGTGGAAGACCCGCACATGGCAGGTGAACAGGCTGTTCTCGGCCTTGTCGAAATCATCGGGCATCAACCGCGCGGCGAGCAGGCGGCCATCGAGCCCGAAGGTCCAGGCATGGTACGGGCAGACCAGCCGCGGCGCGTTGCCGCTCTCGGCCGAACAGAGCGTTGATCCGCGATGTCGGCAGACATTGAAGAACGCGCGGACGCTGTGCTCATTTTCGCGGATTACGATAATCTGCTCTGCGCCGATCTTGAACAGGAAATAGTCGCCCTTGTTGGGTAAGCGCGACACATGCCCGGCGACGATCCACTTCTTGGCGATCACCTGCTCAAAGTCAGCCTTGAACACGGCTTCGCTGGTGTAGAACTCCTGCTCGAAGCTGTAACCAACCCGCGTGCGGGCAGCGAGGTGCTGCATCAGTTCGTTCGAAGTTTCGGTCATACCATTTTGATCCGGGCACTGGTTGGGTCGTAAAGCGGTTTGAGCGAGGCCGTGGCGGGATAGCGAACCCCGGCAATCTCGATCTCGTAATCATCGGCGCCGATCGGGCCGACCACGCCGCCATCGGCAGCGGTCACATAGCCAAGCCCGCATGCGGCGCCGAGCGTATGCGCATACATCCCAGAGCGGATGTACCCGGCGATCCGGTCACTCTGCCAGATCGGCTCGTTATGATAGAGCATCGGCTGGTCCGACTTGAGCAGGAACTGGACGAGGCGCTGTTTGAGCCCCTCCTCCTTCTGCCGCAGCAAAGCCTCGCGACCAATGAACCCGCCCGGCTTGCCGAGCTTGACCGCGAAGCCAAGGCCAGCCTCCAGCGGTGTATCCTCATCGGTGATGTCATGCCCCCAGTGGCGGTAGGCCTTCTCCATCCGCAGCGAATTGAGCGCATGATAGCCGGCATGCTTCAGCCCGAAAGCCGCTCCCGCGGCGACGATCACGTCATAAACCCCGGCCAAGAACTCGGTCGGCACATAAAGCTCCCAGCCCAGCTCGCCGACATAGGTAATGCGCGAGGCCCGGACGATCGCGTAACCCAGCTCGATCTCCTGACTGGTCCCGAATGCGAAGGCGCCGTCGGACAAGTCATTGGGGCTGAGCGACTGCAGCAGCGCGCGCGAATTGGGCCCCATGATCGACAGGACCCCCATGCCTGAGGTAACATTGGTCAGCACCGCATGGGCATCGGCAGGCGTGTGGCGCTTCAACCAGTTGAAGTCCTTGGTTTCGGTCTCGGCCCCGCCGATGATCAGATAGGCGGTATCGCTCAGGCGGGTAACGGTGAGGTCAGCCTCGATCCCGCCCTTCTCGTTGAGCCACTGGGTGTAAACCAGCTTGCCCGGTGCAGCATCGACATCGTTCGCGCAAACCCGGTTCAACACCGCACAGGCATCGCGGCCTTCAAGCCGGAACTTGGCAAAGCTCGATTGGTCGAACAGCGCCACCGCCTCACGCACCGCCTGGCATTCGGCGGCGCTGGCTTCGAACCAGTTCTGGCGGCCATAGCTGTATTCGTACTTGGGCGATGAGCCCGGCTCACCATACCAGTTGGCGCGTTCCCACCCGAAGGCTTCGCCGAAACAGGCCCCGGACGCAACCAGCCGGTCATGGATCGACGACTTGCGCACCCCGCGCGAGGTTTCATACTGTTTGAACGGGTAGTGGGTGGCGTAAAGCAGGCCCAGGCTCTCGGTAACGCGCT
The DNA here is from genome assembly GCA_025359685.1 of Sphingomonadaceae bacterium. Lineage (GTDB taxonomy): Bacteria > Pseudomonadota > Alphaproteobacteria > Sphingomonadales > Sphingomonadaceae > Novosphingobium. The sequence goes on from JANYEY010000015.1 coordinate 6,549, forward strand.
CGCGCAGGTATTTGCGGTTGTTCTGGAACGGCATGTTCCGCCGCACGTCGACGGTCCACAGGTCAGCCGGCGGGATCCCGTCGCGGATCCATTCGGCCATGACTTTGCCGACGCCGCCGGCCGATTGCAGCCCGATCGAATTGAGTCCCGCCGCGACGAAACACCCCTGCAGCTCGGCGCTTTCGCCCAGGTGATAGCGAACGTCCGGCGTGAAGCTCTCGGGGCCGCAGAAGAACTTCAGGATACCCGCGTTCTCGAGCGCGGGCACGCGCCGCATCGCATCGACCAACAAGGGTTCGAAGTGTTCGAAACTGCCGGCGATTTCATCGAAGCAGAAGTCTTCGGAAATACCGTCCATGCCCCAGGGCCGGGCATTGGGTTCGAACGCTCCGACGAGCAATTTACCGGCATCGTACTTGTAGTAGCCGCAATAGTCATAGTCGCGCAGCACCGGCAGGCTCGGGTCGATCTCTTCGACCCCTTCGAACAGCACGTAGTAATGTTCGCAGGCGTGAAGCGGCGCAGTGACCCCGACACTGGCGGCGAGATCGCGGGTCCACATGCCCCCGCAGATCACGACATAGTCGGCATCGATCGGTCCTTCAGCGGTGTCCACGCCGGTGGCGCGGGTGCCGTCATGTCGGATCCGCGTGACCTTGGTGTTCTCGAAAATCCGCGCTCCGCCGCTGCGCGCGCCTTTGGCCAGTGCCATGGTGATATCGACCGCGTTGGCATAGCCGTCGCTTGGAATGTGAATCCCGCCGACGACGTCATCGACATTGACGATCCCGGCCAGGTCCTTGATCTCTTGCGGCGTCACCACATGGACCGGCAGGTCGAACACCTTGGCCATTGAGGCGCTGCGTTTAAGCTCTTCAAAGCGCTCGGCATTGGTCGCCATCGAGATTGAACCGCACTGGCGGTAGCCGGTCGCCTGCCCGGTTTCTGCTTCAAGTCCACGATAAAGCTCGCCGGTGTATTTGGCCAGCTTGGTCATGTTGATCGAAGGGCGCAGCTGGCCGACCAGCCCCGCCGCGTGCCAGGTGGTGCCGCTGGTCAACTGTTTGCGTTCGAGCAGCACGACATCCTGCCAACCGATCTTGGTCAGGTGATAGGCAATCGAGCAACCAATCACGCCGCCGCCGATGATGACGACGCGGGCCTTGCGGGGAAGTTCAGCAGCCACGCGCTCAGACCTTCATCTTGGCGTTGTCGGGGTCATAGACCGGATGCTCAAGCACCGTCGCCATGCGGCGCTGCCCCTGCAGCATGATCTCGAACTCGGCGCCGGGCATGGCATGGTCATGCGGCACGCAGGCAAAGAACAGGCTCTTGCCGGTCCGGTGGCCAAAACCGCCTGACGTGGTCAAACCGATGCACATATCCCCGACCATGCAAGGTTCCGCGCCGCGCACATCGACATTGGTCGCGGCAACCTCGCCATAGATAATCCGGAACCGGTCGGGCGCATCCAGCGTCGCCTGCTTGCCGACGAAGTCATCCTTCTTGAACTGGATGAAGCGGTCCATCCCGGCCTCGATCATGGTCAATTCGTTGGTCAGTTCGCTGCCCCAGGCCTTGTAGCCCTTTTCCATCCGCATGGTGCCCACCGCATAGAGCCCGTAATTGGCGATCCCGTGCTCCTGCCCAGCCGCCCAGACGGCATCGTAGAGCTTGGCGAGATCGTCCATCGCCGGATGCAATTCCCAGCCCAGTTCACCGACATAAGACACCCGCAGCGCGCGCACTGGCAGCCCGGCGATCTCGATGTCCTGCCCGCTCAACCAGCGGAAGCCTTCGTTCGAAAGATCTGCGCCGGTAAGCTTGGCGAGCACGTCGCGCGAGCGCGGCCCGCTCAGCACCAGCACGCCGCGATCCATCGTTACATTGGCGATCGTCACGTCTTCATGCGGCAGCTTGCTTTGCAGCATGTGGTCCGCATCGCGCTGTTCGGCGGCGGCGGCGGAGAGGCAGTAGAAATGATCGTCAGCCATGCGCGTGACGGTCATTTCGCCGTAAATCCGCCCAAGCCGGGAAAGTGGATGGACCAGGCCAATCCCGCCTTGCTTCTTGGGCATGCGATTGGCGCAGATGCGGTTCAGAAACATTTCGGCATCGGGGCCGGTGACTTCGTATTTGGCAAAGCCCGACAGATCGAGCACCCCGACCCGCTGCTCGACGGCTTGCACTTCGGCTGCCACCACTTCGAACACATTGGTGCGGTGGTACCCCGCTTCCTCCGCCCGTCCGTCGAGCGAAAACCACTTGGGCCGTTCCCAGCCATAGGTTTCGCCATAGATCGCACCCGCCGCCAGCAGCCGGCCGTAGAGTGGGCTGATTTTCTGCGGGCGTCCGTCTGGCTCTTCCTCGCCCGGCGGACGGGTGGTGAAGGTCAGGCGGTAATCTAGGAAGACCTTGGCGCGGCTGTAGGCCTCATCGGCGAACGGCCCGTAGCGGCGCGGATCGAACTCGGCCATGTTAATGTCGGCGTCGCCATAAACCATCGACTGCGCGAGGTACTTGCCCGAGCCGCCGCCCTGCGCGATCCCGAACGAGGTGCCGCAGCACTGCCAGAAATTACGCAGCCCGGCCGCCGGGCCAAGCAGCGGCCCGCCATCGGGGGTATGGGGAATGGCGCCGTTGACGATCCGGCGAATGCCGACATCACCAAACACCGGCATGCGTTCGATTGCCCGTTCGAGCCATTTCGAAATCCGGTCGAGATCGTCGATGAACAGCTCGCTGGTCGATTCCCATTCGGGCATGCCCTTGGGCGCCCAGGCTTCGGCCAACCCCACATTCTCATAAACTCCGATCAACCCGCTCTTCTGCTCCTGCCGGAAATAGCCTGAGACATACGGGCAGCGCATCACCGGCATTTCCTCGTCACGCTCGATGAACGCCGGGATCGGATCGGTAACGATGTAGTGATGTTCCATATTGGTGACTGGGATATCGATCCCGGCCATCTGGGCGACCTGACGGGCATAGCAACCAGCCGCGTTGACCACCATGTTGGCCCGGACGGTGCCCAATTCGGTGGCGACATCCCATTCCCCGGTGGGGAGCTGGGTCAGCCCGGTCACGCGATTGCGGCGAACGATCGTCGCGCCCATCGCCTTGGCACCGATCGCCAGGGCATTGCAGATGCCCGATGGGTCGGCGTGGCCATCGCTGGTGGTATGCGCCCCGGCGATCACCCCGTCGGTCGTCATGAACGGGTTGATCCGGCGGATTTCTTCCGGCGGGATTATCTCCATATCGAACCCGATGATTTTGGAAAAACCATCGATGTATTTGAACCAGGCCAGCTCGCGCTCATTGGTGGCGAGCCGGATCCCGCCCGACTTGTGCCAACTAACCGATTGGCCGGTCAGCGCTTCCAATCGCGGATAGAGGTCGTTGCTGTAAGCGTGGATCTTTGCCAGGTTGAAGCTGCCGGTGATGCTCGGGCATTGCCCGGCCGCATGCCAGGTCGAACCCGAGGTCAGCTCGTCCTTCTCGATCAGCATGCAATCGGTCCAGCCCAGTTTGGCCAGATGATAAAGCAGACTGGCCCCCATTATGCCGCCGCCGATGATGACTACGCGCGCCTGTGTCTGCATTGAAATAGGCCTCACTCCCGCGGCATTCTGTGACTAACTCTAGGGCTTGTCAGGGGCGCAGGACAAATGTGCAATTCAGCGCCATTGGTTCAAAAAATTTTCAGGTTCTCCGGCTGCTGTCCGATACTTCCCGCGTTCAAAAAATTTAGCTGTAATCGCAAAATTTTCATTTGTGGCTAGTCCGCCGCGTGGCTCTAACCGTCACTGAAGAGGTGCCTGAAGAGCGCGGAAAGTCATTATGAAAATTGGATTTATTGGCCTTGGCAATGTCGGCGGAAAGCTCGCCGGCAGCCTTATTCGCAATGGCCATGATGTTACCGTGCGCGATCTCGACGATAATCTGGTCCGCGAATATGTCGGGCGCGGTGCGAAATCTGCGGCGTCACCCAAGGCCTTGGGTGAAGCAGTCGATCTGATCGTGACTTGCCTGCCCTCCCCGGCCGCCAGTTCTTCCGTGGCCGAGGGAGAAGACGGCTTTCTGGCGGAGATGCGCCCCGGACAGGTCTGGCTGGAAATGAGCACGACCGACTATTCCGAAGTGATCCGGCTCGGCGCGCTGGTCGAGGCGCGCGGCGCGATGTTCATCGAATGTCCGGTTTCGGGCGGCTGCCACCGCGCAGATACCGGCAATATCGCGATCTTCGCGGGCGGGCCGCGCGCCGCCTTTGAAGCCGTGCTGCCGGTGCTGACGACGATGGGCCGCCGGATTCTCCATACCGGAGAACTGGGCACCGCATCGCAGCTCAAGGTCATGACCAACTACCTTTGCACGGTCCACCTGGTCGCCCTCGCCGAGGCACTGACCACCTGCAAGGCGATTGGGCTGGACATGAATACCACCTACGAAGCGATCCGCATTTCTTCGGGCAACAGCTTTGTCCATGAAACCGAGAGCCAGGTTATCCTCAACGGCAGCCGCGACATCAACTTCACCATGGACCTGGTCAGCAAGGACATCGGGCTGTTCGACAAAATCGCGCACCAAGCCGGCGTACCCGTTGAAATGTCGCCGCTGATCGTTCGGCTATTCAAGGAGGCCGAGCAAAAATACGGCAGCCGCGAATTTTCGCCGAATATCATTCGCCGCTATGAGGAGCCGTTAGGGGTCAAAGTGCTCGGCACCGGATTCCCGGCGGAGATGATCGACGACGAGCCCGAAGAGCCGGGCTATGAGGTTGTGCCGAAGCGCTAGCGCCCTGCCGGATCCGGTAGTTCAGGCTGGATTAGCGACGTGATCCGCTATCCAGTCCATAAAGGTGCGGATGCGCAGGTTTTCCTTCATGTCCTTGCGGCAAATCAGGCCCCATGATCCCGGACAGATCTCGACATGGTCGGAGGGCTTGACCAGCCGCCCTGCCGCCAGATCCTGATCGACGAACGGGCCGTTGACCAAGGCCACGCCCTCGCCGTTCAGCGCCATTTCCAGCGCGACCGCCAAGGTATCGACCATCAGGTAAGGCACTTCGGGTTCGAACTGCGCCCCGGCCGAGGTGAACCAGCTCTCCCAGTTCTGTACCTCGGTATAGATCGCAACCAAGGGCTGCCGCATCAAATCAGCAAGGCTCGCCTTAGGCCCGATCCGAGCCAGAAATTCGGGGCTGCAGACCGGGAACAGCGCATAATCGAACAACGGCATCCAATGGAATTTGCCGGGATCGGGCGCAGTCTCACAATAAACCAACCCGACATCGGCATGGACATCGTCGAATTCCCATTCGACCGCGCAGGTGCTCAGCGTCAGCTTGATTTTTGGATGCGAGTGCAGGAATTGCGGGACGCGCTTCGCCAGCCAACGGATCGATGCAGTCACATAGGTCTGCACCCGGAGCGGCTTGTCGAGTGCGTGGCGGTGGACCGCCTCAACCCCTTCGAGCAGCGATTCAAACGCGCTGCGCACATAAGGATAGAGCACCCGCCCCTCCTCGGTCGAAACGATATGGCGGCCTTCCTGCGCGAACAGGGCCACCCCCAGCGCTTCTTCGATCAACTGAACTTGATGGCTGATCGCGGGGTGCGTAAGGCACAGCTCCGCAGCGGCATCGCGAATGCTTTGATGACGCGTCGCTGCTTCAAAGCCTTTGAGCGCCTTGAGCGGTGGCAGCCGCCTGAGCTCGATCTTGCTCGACATTTCGCACCCCTCCCGCGAAGAATCGTCCTTACGGAAGCTAGCAGGCCAAAATTCTATTGGTAAATTAAATTTACGCGTCTTCGCGGAGCATGGCGGCCCCTTTTTCCGCCACCATCACCGTCGGGGCATTGGTGTTGCCGGAGGTGATCGTCGGAAAGATCGAGGCATCGATTACCCGCAAGCCCTGCACCCCGTGGACGCGCAGCCGAGCATCGACCACCGCAGTGCGGCTGTCCGGGCCCATCATGCAAGTCGAAGTCGGGTGATAGACTGTGTCGGCACGGTTGCGGAAATCTTGCAGCAGCGCTTCGTCACCTTCCACCGCAGCACCCGGCACAAGCTCTTCGGTGATGATATTGGCCAGCGGCGCAGAGCGCGCAATCTGGCGCAGCAAGCGGTTCCCGGCGAGCACATCGTCGATGTCCTGCTGGGTCGCCAGATAATTGGGCTGGATAAGCGGATGCGCCGAAGGATCCGCCGATGCCAGTTCGATATGCCCGCGGCTCGTCGGGCGGCACGGATTGTGCGATAGCAGAAACGCCGAAAACGGATCGGGATTGAGCAGCTTGCGCTCGGCCAGCGGTGTCTTGGTGTAGCTCACCGGGCTGAAATACAGTTGCAGGTTAGGATGCATCTGGTCCGCGCTGCTGCGCACAAAGCCGCCACTTTGATTGACGCTCAACGATAGCGGTCCGGAGCGATCGAACATGTACCGCAGGCCCGCTCTCGCCTTGCCGAGCGCGGGATAGAGCACGTCGTTGAGCGTCGCGGTGCGGGTCTTGTAGAAATAGGAGACCGCCAGGTGATCCTGCAGGTTGCGCCCCACGGCCTTAGCCGGAACTACGACTTCGATGCCAAGAGGCTTCAACTGATCCGGATCCCCGATGCCCGAAAGCATGAGCAGCTGGGCTGAATTGATCGCGCCGCCGCTCAGAATGACTTCGCGCCGCGCCCGCACTTGGCTCACCTTGCCGCGCGCGGTGTATTCGACACCGACTGCACGCTTGCCGTCGAACAGGATACGGTTGGCCAGTGCCCGGGTACGAAGCGTCAGGGAGATGCGTTTGCGCGCGGGATGCAGGAACGCATTTGCGGTAGAGGCGCGCCAGCCGCCGCGTGTGTTGATGTGGTAAAACCCTACTCCTTCAGGCTGGTTCCCGTTGAAATCATTGGTAGACGGGAATCCCAGCGCGCCGGCCGCCTCGATGAAGCGGTGGCAGACCGGATGCACATGCGGCGTAATGTCGGTCACGTGCTGCGGTCCGCCCCGGCCGTGGAAAGCGCTGTGCCGGTCGAAGTCCTCTGACTTCTTGAAGAACGGCAAGACATCGTCCCAGCCCCAACCGGGATTGCCCAGGTCTTTCCAGTCCTCGTAATCATGCGGCTGGCCGCGGACATAGACCATGGCGTTGATCGATCCCGAGCCGCCCACCACCTTGCCGCGCGGCCAATAGCTCCGCCGTCCGCCGAGCGCCGCAACCGGCTCGGTATCGTACATCCAGTTGATCCGGCGGTCGAAGAATGTCCGGCCATAGCCGATCGGCATCTGGATCCAGATCGACAGGTCGCTGCCCCCTGCTTCCAGCAACAATACGGTTGTCTTGCCGTCCTCGGTCAAGCGGCTCGCCAGCACGCAGCCCGCGGTTCCGGCGCCAACGATCACATAGTCGAATTCGTCCATTAGCGGACCGGGCTTTGCGTCATTTCCAAATGCAGCATGGTCCCGGTGTAGGGGTTGGCCAGAGCAACCGCTTCGTCGAGTTCGACCCCAAGCCCCGGTGCGGTTGGCGGAATGACATGGCCCTGCTCGAACTGCATCGGGGTCTTCAGGATTTCACTGTGAAACCCGCCCCAGCTTTCGATGCTTTCCAGGATCAGGAAGTTTGGCGAACAGGTCGCCAGCTGGACGTTGGCCGCGCCAACCACCGGCCCGCAATAGAGGTGCGGGGCGATCTGGACGTGATGTACCTCCGCCATCCCGGCGATCTTCTTGGCCTCGAGCAGTCCGCCCACGCGGCCCAGATTCAGCTGGAAGATCGCGGCGCTGCCGGCCTGCAGCAACCGCGCGAAATCGTACTTGGTCGCCAGCCGCTCGCCCGTGGCGATGGGGATGCTGGTGGCCCGGGCAACCTTGGCCATTTCTTCCGGAGCATCGGGCGGCACCGGTTCTTCAAGCCACAGCGGGTCATAGGGTTCGAGCCGCTTGGCGAGGCGGATCGCACCGGCCGCGGTCATCTGGCCGTGGGTCCCGAACAGCAGATCGGCCTTGGTGCCAACCGCTTCGCGCAATTGCCGGGCAAAGCGTTCGCTCAGATCGAGCGCATCGAGCGACAGCTGCCGCCCGTCGAAGGCCGAATAGGGCCCGGCCGGATCGAACTTGAGCGCGGTGAAGCCTTGCGCCAGATATTCGGCCGCGCGCACTGCTGCCAGATCGGGATCGTGATAGACGTCGCTTTGGTCGCCGGCCCGCGGATAGATGTAGGTGTAGGCGCGAAGCCGATCGTTCACCTGACCGCCCAGCAGCTTATAAACCGGCTGGTTCGCGGCTTTGCCGATGATATCCCAGCAGGCCATTTCGAGCGCGCTGAGCACGCCCATCACGGTCAGGTCGGGATGCTGGGTAAACCCGCTGGAATAGACCCGCCGCCACATCGCTTCGATATCGTGCGGATCGCGCCCCTCGGCATAGCGCGCGAAGACGTCCTCGATCATCTTGGCGACCAGGTGCGGATCGAACGGCACGCAGTAAGCCTCGCCCAGACCGCTGATGCCGCACGCGGTGGTCAGCTTGACGAACACGAAATAGCGTCCGCCAAAGTGCGGCGGCGGATTGCCGACCACGAAGGTCTGGATGCCGGCCAGCTTCATGCCGGATCGAACCCGTTGATCACCTTGATCTCGAGGAAATCGCGCAGGCCATATTCGCCGTATTCGCGGCCGTTGCCCGATTGTTTGTAACCGCCGAACGGGGCCATGTAATCCTGGCTCGCACCATTGATGCTAACCGTGCCCGCGCGCATCTTGCGCGATACGCGGCGCGCCCGCGCTTGATCGCCGGATTGCACAAAGGCGGCCAGCCCATAGGGCGTGTCATTGGCGATTGCGACGGCCTCGGCCTCATCCCCGAACGGGATTATCGCGAGCACCGGTCCGAACACTTCCTCCTGGGCGATGATCATCGCATTGTGAACCCCGGCAAAGACCGTCGGTTTGACATAGTAGCCGCGGTCAAAGCCCTCGCTGCGGCCAGTCCCGCCCGTGACCAGCTGCGCACCTTCATCGATCCCGGCCTGGATCAGCCGCTGGATTTTGTCGAAGTGTGCTTTGGTGACAACCGGGCCGAAGTGCGGGCCATGGTCCATCGGATCGCCCTGCTTCACATCCTTGGCGACACGCGCCGCGATCGACACTGCTTGATCGTAGACCGACCGTTCCACCAGCATCCGGGTTGGTGCGTTGCACGATTGCCCAGCGTTTTCGAAACAATGCAGCACCCCGCGCTCCACCGCCGCCTCAAGATCGCAATCAGCAAAGACGATGTTCGCCGATTTGCCGCCGAGTTCCTGGCAAACGCGCTTGACCGTGTCGGCGGCCGACTTGGCGATCTGCACGCCCGCGCGGGTCGAACCCGTGAACGAGATCATGTCGACTTCGGGATGGCTGGTCAGCGCGTCGCCGATGGCGGCGCCGGTGCCGTGCACCATGTTGAACACCCCCGACGGGAAGCCTGCCTCGTCGATGCACTCGGCAAAAAGCTGGGCTGACAGCGGGGCGATCTCGCTCGGTTTGAGCACCATCGTGCAGCCAGCGATCAGCGCCGGACCGATCTTGGTCGCAAGCTGGTTGACCGGCCAGTTCCACGGGGTGATCAGCACGCAGACGCCGATCGGTTCATGCACCACCAGGCCATCGGCACCGACGGTGCGTTCCCACTCCATTTCGCGGGCGGCCTGAATGGTCGCGCGCAAATGGCCCGGACCGCTCTCGGCCTGGGCGTTGTAGGAAAGATCGTAAGGTGCGCCCATCTCGGTCGAGATGGCCACGACCACTTCGTCATAACGCCGCTCGAAGATTTCGATCAGCCGTTCGACCAGGGCGATCCGCTGATCGAGCGAGAATGCGGCATAGCCATCGAAGGCCGCACGCGCGGCCTGCACCGCGCGGTCGGCATCGTCAGGGCCGCAAATGGCAACGGTGGCGCAGACCTCCTCGGTCGCCGGATTGATCGCGTCGATCGTGGCGGTCGAGGTAGCGGGAGCGACCCAGCTTCCTGCAATATAGGACTTGAGCGGAACAAATTCAGACATAACCCACCGCCCGCTTCTGGTCTTCGACGATATATTTCCCGGCGCGCCAATAGTGCCAGGCTGCCCACAGGCCGGAAGGCGCGAGGATCATCTGGGCCAGACGCAGCGAATCTGCATTGGCCGGGCCCGCGCCGGCAAAATAATCGCTGAGCGATCCGACGATCCACGGCGCCACGATCAGGTTGAGCACGTTGGCGATCAGCAAGGAAATCGCAACTGCCATTGCCCGCATCCGCGGTGCCGCAAGGTTCTGACACAGCGCGAAGGCGGGCCCGATGTAGAAATAGATCGCCGGGATAAACAGCCACCACATCAGCTTCGCGAAGCCCAGGTCGTGAGTCCAATAGGCCAGGAACGATGGAATGGTGGCGAGCGCGGTTACCGCAGCCAGCAGGCGCGCGATCCTTCGCGGGTCAGTATAGGGCGGCCGCGCGACGACATAGGCCGTCACCAACGATGCGCCGATCCCGCCCACCAGATAGATCTGGCCAAGCAGCCCGCCGGCGGCACCTTCATCCATCCCATAGGTGCGTTGCAGGAATAACGGGGTAAACCACATCAGCCCCCAACCCCAGAATGCCGATAGACCGCTCCCGGCCATGGCATGGACCGCCGCCTTTTGCGACCAGAGGAACTTGATGGTCTCCCTGACGGTCGGGGCCTTTTCGTCACTGACCGCATCGAGCCGGCCGCGTTGCGGCTCCTTGATCGTGACCATGATAATCAGCGCCAGCACGATCCCCGGAATGCCAAGGACCATAAAAGCCGCGCGCCATCCGTGAACGGTCGAGACTGCCCCTGCGATATCCGAACCCAACCAGGCACCGATGGGCGCGCCCAGCGCAAAGATGGTCATGGCCATTGAGCGGCGATCTGCCGGGAAATAGTCGGCAATGATCGAGTTGCAGGCGGGCGTGCCCCCGGCTTCACCAACGCCGACGCCGATCCGGGCCAGCAGCAAGTCCACATAGCCGCGCGTATATCCGGTCAGTGTGGTCATCAACGACCAGACCGCCACCGCTGCGGCCAACAGCGTGCGGCGGTTCGACCGGTCGCACAGCCACGACAACGGAATTCCCATCGTCACGTAGAACAAGGCCAGGGGAATTCCGAGCGATGCCGCCCCTTTGTCGCTCAGGCCCAGCTCCTTACTGATCGGGCCAAGCAAGGTCGACAGCACGTAGCGATCCGCGATGCTGATGGTGTAGACCAGCATCATGATAAACAGCACGTACCAGCGCTGGCCCAGCGTGGATACGTCGTCGACTTTCACTGGTGCTGCACTCGCCATTGTCATTCCCCTCACTCAGTAACCAGTTCCGGTCCTAGAATATCACGCAGCGGTTCAAGCCATGGGCTGAAGTTCTTCCACTGATCAAGCCCGTCACGGAAGATCGGTTGGCGAACCTGCTCGGAACTCGGCGTGCGCACGCTGCGCTTGGTCTTGTGGAAATCTATGCATCCCGCCTCGAACGGCAGGCCGCAATAGTCGAGAATGCGCCGCACGCTTCCTTCGAGATCGTCGATCACGTCCTCGTGCTGCACGCGCAGCACCCGGCCGGGCAGCACCGCGTCCCAGTGGTCCATAAGCTCGACATAGGTCCGGTAATAGCGGGCGATATCTTCGATCCCGTAAGTGAATTCCTGCCCTTGCGCGAACAGCTGCTTGAGGTTGCTGAAGCAGCACGCCATCGCATCGCGCCGCGCATCGATGATCCGGGCATTTGGCAGGATCAGGTGGATTAGGCCCACATGCCGGAAGTTGTTGGGCATTTTGTCGATGAAATAG
>JANYEY010000049.1 GCA_025359685.1 Sphingomonadaceae bacterium
GCCAACCTTGTCGGCCCCGGCAGCGAGCGCCTTTTCGGCGTTTTCACCGCGCGCGAACACCGCAACCTTGACGTCCTTGCCGGTGCCCGAAGGCAGCACGACCATGCCGCGGACCATCTGGTCAGCGTGGCGCGGATCGACACCGAGGTTGAGCGCAATTTCAAAACCCTCGTCGAACTTGGTGGTCTTGAGGTCTTTGAGCAGCTGGATCGCATCGGCGACGCCATAGAGCTTCTGGTTTTCGCCCAGCTTTTCGCCGAGCATCTTGGCTTTCTTGGTCTGTGCCATGTGCTTAGCCCTCCACCACGGTGAGACCCATCGAACGGGCCGAGCCCTCGATGATCTTGGTCGCTTGTTCGATCGTGTTGGCCGAAAGATCGGCAAACTTGGTCTGCGCGATTTCAGCGAGCTGCGCGCGGGTGATCGTGCCGCCCGAAATCTTGCCCGGCTCCTTCGAACCCGACTTCAGGCCAGCAGCCTTCTTGATCAGGAAGCTGGCCGGCGGGGTCTTTGTCACGAAGGTGAACGACCGGTCCGCATAAACGGTGATGATCGTGGGGATCGGCATGCTGACTTCAAGGTCCTGCGTGGCGGCGTTGAACGCCTTGCAGAATTCCATGATGTTGACGCCGCGCTGACCCAGTGCCGGACCGATTGGCGGTGACGGGGTTGCCTTGCCTGCAGGAACCTGCAGCTTGATATAGCCTTCAATCTTCTTGGCCACGATTGGGCCTCCTTTCTTCCTGTTGGCCCGGGCTCTTTCACCCGAAAGCCGCAGAGTGAGCGGTCAAGCAACCGGTCCGAAGAACAGCCTCCCGCGTGGAATCACCGGGGCAAGCCCCAAGCGAAGGCGCGCGCCTAAGCGATAGTGCAGTCAAATGCAACCTTTGTCGCGCTATCCGGCCAGCCGGTAGCCCACCGCCGGTTCGTTAAGGATCAGCGCCGGGCTGGCCGGATCCAGTTCAAGCTTCTGCCGCAGCGCGCGGATCGCCACCCGCAGGTATTCGATCTGGTCGGCCTGGGCCGGTCCCCATACTGCCCGCAGCAGGTGAGCATGGGCGAGCACCCGCCCGGGATGCTTGGCGAGCTCGACCAGCAGCGCGAATTCCTTGGGCGTCAGGTGCACCGGCTCGCCCCGGCACAGTACGGTGCGTTGCTGCAAGTCGATCACCAGATCGCCCACTGCCAGTGGTTCGGCCTCGGTCCCGGGCGACAGGTCGATCAGGTTATCGACGAAGCGATCGAGCTGGACCACCTCGGCGGCGACACTGTTCGCCAGACCGCGGTCGGACGTCCCCTCGCGGCGCATTTGCCGCGCGGCTGCAGCGATTGCATTGAGGCGCGGCTTCACTTCCTCGCCGATCGAAGCAAGCAGCGCCGAGCGGAGCCGGTCGCGCTCATAGATTGTGGCGACGTCACGCGCGTTCCGCTCGTGCTGCGCTCGTTCCATCGCCAGCGCTACTTGATCGAGCAAGCTGGTGAGCAGAGCCTGCTGATCCTCGCTGACCGGCGGCAGTCCATCGCTGCGCGCCATGCCAACCGCAGCGGCCACGCCGTGCCCGGTAATGATGGGGCGAAACTGCCAGTCAGCAAGGTCAAGCTTGCGCACACCGCGACCGGTTGTTTCGCCGGTGCCCAAGGTCACCGCAGCAGCGGCAAGATCGCTTGGCGCGAGCGCTGCTTCATTGGGCGCGCTGGCCAGCGGACGATCGCTGTCAGCGCCGCCCATGAACACGGTGTGGCATTCGAACAGCCGCGCCAGTTCGTTGACCGTGACCTTGGCAATGGCTTCGACATCGGCGCTCGACAACAGCTGGCGGGCGAACCCGGCAATTGCAGCGTTGCGCGCGGCATGGCTGGCGGCAAGGTGTGCCTGGGTGCGCAGCTGGCCGGCGAGCTGGCTGACCACCGCGGCGACCACAAACAGCACGATCACCGTCACCACGTCGGCCGGTTTCTCGATCGAGAAGGTATGGAACGGCGCGGTGAACCAGTAGTTGTAGGCCAGCGTCGCAGCCACTGCCGAAAGCAGCGCCGGCCACAGCCCGGCATAGATCGCGGCGGCGAGCACCGCCGGGATATAGAGCAGCACCACCGGCTCGCTGCCGAACTGTTGTTCGACCAGGAGTCCAGCGAGCGTCGCCAGTGCGACTCCGGCAAGTGCAGCGACATAAGCAACTGGATGCGCTGCGAGTTGGCTGGAGCGGGCGGCGGAGAGGTCTGGTGCAGTCATGAGGCAAACATGCTCCTGCTAACGGCACTAGCCAAGTAGAACTGCAAAACTTAATGTCTTTCCACATGGAATATTTATGCAGGTAAGGCGCATTTAGGGGGCATGGAAACACATTCATCCGCAGCACCGGAAGCCGCCCTCGAGTCTTCCGGACACGGCCCCGGTGGCGGACTTCCGCTACTTACGCTGGGCGCGCTGGGAGTCGTCTTCGGGGACATCGGGACGAGCCCGCTTTACGCGCTGCAGGCAACACTTGATCCGCGCTATCACCTAGGGATCAACGTAACCGATCTTTATGGGATCGTCAGCCTGATCTTCTGGTCGTTCGTCTTCGTTGTCACGATCAAATACGTGTTCATCGTGATGCGCTGCGATAACCGCGGCGAAGGCGGCAGCCTGGCGCTTTACGCCTTGATCAATCGCCAGCTGGGCGAACGCGCGCCGCGGCGCTGGCTAATGATCGCCGCGCTGTTCGCCACCGCCCTGTTCTTTGCCGATGCGATGCTGACCCCGGCAATCTCGGTCATATCGGCGGTCGAAGGGCTGGGCGTGGTGAGCGAGGCGTTCAAGCCCTATATCGTGTGGATCGCGCTCGCCATCCTGCTCGGGCTGTTCGCGATCCAGCGCCACGGCACAGACCGGGTCGGCAAGCTGTTCGGACCCGTAATGCTGGTCTACTTCCTGGTCATCGCGGCGATGGGCATTGTGCACATCGTACAATATCCGCGCGTGATTGAAGCGCTCAATCCGGTGTGGATCTGGCACTTCTTCACCGCACATCCGGTCTACTCGTTCCTCTCGCTCGGCGCAGTGATCTACGCGGTGACCGGGACCGAGGCGCTCTATGCTGACATGGGGCATTTCGGGCGCAAGCCGATCACGCTCGCCTGGCTTATCGTTTGCGTACCGGCGTTGATGATCAATTACATGGGGCAAGCGGCGATGTTGATCCGCCACCCTGAATTTCGCGATAATCCCTTCTTCCACATGGTCCCACCGTCGCTGACCATACCGCTGCTGATCATCGCCACCATGGCCACGATTATCGCCAGCCAGGCGGTCATATCGGGGGCATTTTCTATCACCCAGCAGGCGATCCAGCTGGGCTTCATCCCGCGCATGCAGATCAAGCACACATCCTCGCACGCGATGGGCCAGATCTACCTGCCGGCGATCAATTGGTCATTGGCCGTCATGGTCGGGGCGCTCGTGATCTCGTTCCGTGCCTCGGCGGCGATGCTGCCGGCCTACGGGCTGGCGGTGGTCGGCACGATGCTGATCACCACGCTGATGCAGTATGTCGTCATCTTCCGCATCTGGAAGCGGCCGCTGTGGCAGGCCGGTTTCGGCTTCCTGATGTTCGTGACGATCGACTGCGTATTCCTCGCCTCGGGCCTGACCAAGCTGTTTGAGGGGGCGTGGTTCCCGATCATGGTCGGGCTGATCATCTTCACGCTGCTCACCACCTGGGCACGGGGCCGCGCCATCATGCGCGAGCGGCTTGATGACGGCGCCATGCCGCTGGATGTCTTCATCGCCTCGGCGGGCAAGTCGGTCCACCGCGTCCGCGGCACCTCGGTGTTCCTTTCGGCATCGGATAGCGC
>JANYEY010000066.1 GCA_025359685.1 Sphingomonadaceae bacterium
ATCGACTTGTCGATCAGCTTTTCGTTGGCGACCGAGGTGGCGATCGCCAGCAGTTCGGCACGGTTGGCGGAAATCGGACTGGCCATGTTCAGTCTTCCTGTTCTTCGTCTTGTAGAATCTCGTCGGCACCGGCGGTGTCGAGCGGGCGGGTGGCGGCAATCAGCCGGTCGGTCAAGACCAGCTTGGCCGAATGAATGTCGGACAGCGGAAATGTGACCATTCCCGACTTCTTGTCGTTAAGCGTTACGGTATCGCCGTCGATCCCGATCAGGTCACCCTGAACGGCCCGGCGATTACCGTCGACTGGGTTCTTCAGCGCGATGCGCGCTTCGTGTCCGGCCCAGTTGGTGAAGTCCTTCTCGCGGGTCAGCGGACGGTCGATCCCCGGGCTCGACACTTCGAGCCGGTATGCTTCGTCGATCAGCATTTCACCCGCTTCTTCGCAGGCATCCATCGCGTCCGAAATCCGGCGTGACAGCGCGGCGCAGTCTTCGATCACCAGCTGCCCGGTATTGGGCTGCTCGGCCATGATCTGCAGCGTGACTTCCTCGTCACCCACTTCGCTATTGCCGAACACGATCACGCGCACGAGATCAAACCCCAAAGCCGCCGCCTCGGGTTCGACAATCTCGGTAATGCGCGCGATATCCGCCATTGGTGCTCCGGCCCGATTGGTCAGAAGTGCAAAGCAGTTCGACGCCGGCCCCGTTTTGGCGCCAGCCCCTGATTGCTTCACAATTTCGGGATTGAGCGCGAGATAGGGAACACGCCTGCAAAAAGCAAGTCCCACGTTGCTGTGTTGCACCGAGCCGTTCGGGCCGCCATAAACGCCCGCATGTATCCCGCCGCCAAGTGGCCCACCTTGTCCAATCCGGCGGTGCGCCTCATCCTGCTGATCAGCATCCCCATTGCCGCGCTGGCACCGTTCGACGTGCTATTTTCGGCTCTTACGCTGGGATCGGCGTGGTTGCGCGCCGCGTGGATCGCGGCGCTGGTGGTGATCGGGGCCCGCGCCGGCGCACGGCTTGGACTGCGGCTTGAGGGGCACGGAGTGCGCAGTCCGGTGCTGCTCGGTCTGGCGGCGGCGATCCTGATTGCGATCTATGTGGTGGTGCTCGATTGCTTTATATTCCGGGCAAGGCTTGATCCGGGTTATGCGGCCTTCCTCCACCAGCCGCTGGGCGTGCGGTTGATGTATTTCATGCCGCGCGCGTTCAATGAGAACATAATGTACCGTCTGTTCGGGTTCGGTGGCCTTGCCTGGCTGCTCAGCCGCGGCGGGCGCGTGCCGGTCCGCGGCTGGATGTTCGCCGCAGCAATGGTCGGCGCGCAAATGACCAATATCTGGTTCAACGTCGTCGCGCTTTCAGACTTGCCGATCAACGCCGCGACGCTCGGCTACGATGCCCTGCGCTATGTCTTGCCCGGGCTGCTCTGGGCGGTGCTCTATATCCGCAACGGGTTCGTGGTTGCAGAAGTCGCCTCGGTCGGCTGCCACGTCTTTCTTCAACCAGCCTTTTCGCTGTTCATCTAGCCGTAAGGCGGCGAGTTTCACTCGCTGCCCAGGCCACCGGCGTTGAACCTGCGCATTTCGTCGGCCTTGCGCTTAGCCTCGTCGAAGGCCTTTTCGTCGGCCTCATCGCGCTTCTTTTCTGCGACAACCTGACGGCTTTTGGGAATCGCCCCGACGAACTGCCCTGCCTTGGCCACAGTCCCCGCTTCGGGATCGACTTGCCCCGCTGCGTCTTCAAGCGTGGCGACCTGATCGGGATGGGTCTCAAACCAGGCACTGGCCAGGGGAAAGCCGAACATGGCACACAGGCCAAGTGCCGCTGCGACCTGGATGGTCCGTTTGATAATCTTTCCAACACCCATGCGAAGCTAGCCCCTGGCGCATCCGCGCCCGCCCAATAGTTCCCGTTCTCGGCACCGAAATACCCGAACGGATCAAATATAGTGTTAATCGGCCCTGCTACTGGGGCGTGGCTTTTGCCGGCGCGGTAGCTACGGGTTGAGGCGCAGGCGCAGGCGCAGGTGCCGTGCCTTGAGCGCTCCCATCCGGGTTCGTCGGCGGCGTCGGCACCGGCGCTTTGATCAGCCGGGTGGAATCTTCGGCAATATTGCGGGCCTCCTCCTGCGCGGTCGATCTGGCTTGCGCCTGCTGCGCCGCCGCCTTGCGCGCGGCTTCCCTGGCGGCGAGCTTGCTGACCTCCTGGCCATCGCCGCGGATGCCGAAGTCGACCACACCCAGCAAGCTGGCGATCCACGCCGTTCCAGCCAGGCAGATCACGAAGCAGACGGCCAGATACCACGCAGCCATGGTCGAGCGTTGGATCTCGCTCGCCCGATCGCCCGTTCGTTTGGTCAATTGCATCCGCCCGCGCTCCACACACTGCACAGTCTGACCGCCAGACTGGGCCGAGGTGGTTAAGAATGCGTTAGCGGAACGCCAGACGCGGCGTCAGATTCAGCCCCGTTCGGCCAAGCCGTGCTGCGCGATGCAATGGCGCAACAAAGAAGCAGAAGCAGTTTAACCTCAGTTCGGTGAATCCAGGTTCGAGGTATCGACTGGTCCATTGTTCCGCTCATAGTTTTCGCGCATTTCATGCAACACTTGGCGGCGGTAAGCTTCGTCTTCGATTTGTTCCTGCGTGGCGGGCCGGCCCGTCCGCTTGTCGACCCAGCGGTATTCCGGGGTCGCGCTGTGGCTGGCCGGGTGCGCCGCAGGCGATGAGGCCACGTGGTTCTTGCTCCACGGGTTGGCTGCTTTTTGCAATGAATCGGCACCCGAATGACCGACCAGCGAAGCGATTCCGCCGAACAACATCACGCCCAAGATCAAGATCATCCTGATACCGAGCGAATAGGCAAATCGATTTAACATGGCAGGCGCCCAGAAAGATTGCGTTGAGGTCTTATAGGCATTTGGCGCCTAAAGTTTTGTTAAGAGCAACTGCTTCTGACCTGGGACTAGCGCTCGCCCAGTCCATGCTTTTTCATGGCATGGCGCAGCTGGTCGTAGCTGAGGCCAAGCGCCTTGGCGGTCTGGCGCTGGTTGTACCGGTGGCGCGCCAGTGCTTGTTCAAGGATCGCCCGTTCATGCGCATCCACCGCACCGCGCAGATCGGTCACGCTATCGAGCGAGGCCGCCGGGACCGGACGCGGCGACGCCTGCTCGTCGCCCGGCGCCTCTCCTCCCTCGGTCCGGTGCGCCGGGGCCGATGGCTTCCACGGACTGTCGAACGGATCGAACACGATATGCCCGATCGGCCGTTCCCAATCGTCCCACCGATAGACCGCACGTTCAATCACATTCCTGAGTTCGCGCACGTTGCCGGGCCACTGGTACTCTTCGAGCGTGCGCAGTGCGGCTTCGGAAAAGCCCGGCCATGATTCCCAGCCGATCTCGCTCGACATGCGCCGTCCGAAATAGTCCGATAGCACGTGGATATCGCCCTCACGCACGCGCAGCGGCGGCAGGGTGATCACCTCAAAACTCAGCCGGTCGAGCAGGTCGCAGCGGAACAAGCCCTCCTCGGCCAGCCTGGGCAGGTCTTCGTTGGTCGCCGCGACGATGCGCACGTCGACCCGCACCGGGCGCGACGAACCGATTCGCGTCACTTCACCATATTCGACCGCGCGCAGCAGCCGTTCCTGCGCGGCCATCGACAGCGTCGCCAGTTCGTCGAGAAAAAGCGTCCCTTTGTCGGCTTCTTCAAACCGGCCGGCCCGCGCTCTGGTAGCACCCGTAAAGGCACCTTGCTCATGACCGAACAATTCCGCCTCGATCAGCGTTTCCGGCAAAGCGGCGCAATTCAGCGTGATCAGTGGTTCTTGCCAGCGTTTGCTGAGCTGGTGGAGCCGTTCGGCGATCAGTTCCTTACCGGTCCCGCGCTCACCCACCACCAGCACCGGGCGGCGCATCGGCGCGGCGCGGCTGGTGCGCTCAACCGCGTCGAGGAACGCGCCGGATTGGCCGATGAACTGAACGTCCCTATCCATCCCCAATACATAGCGAATTTTCCCAACTGTGCGCAACAGCCACCACATGTCGTTGGTCGAATTGGCCTGTCCGGCGAAGGAAACGGCGCAAATGCGGGATTGGCACGCACCTTGCTGAATGGTGAACAAGCAAATCCCAACGAGGTGCAAAATGTTCACCAAGACCAAAACCAAGCTCGACAAGGCCGTACTGCTCAGCGTGGCTGCCATGCTGACCTGCAGCGTCGTCGTCCTCTCGCAGCAGCTGACCGCCGCGCCGCACATCGCAGCGAGCCAGGCGGCGCAGGCCCAGCAGGCTTGAACGCGCTAGTGAGCCGCAAGATGGGCCTTGATGCATCTTCCCAGCTTGGGCCGGAATCCCAGGCTTCCCCCGATGACGCACCCCAGTCCCCGCGCCGCCCGGAGGTTCCGGCCCAGACCGCACCCGAGTCGATCCGGCTCGAACCGATCAGCACACCCCGCGCATCGCGCCTCGATAGCGAAGTCGAACGCCTGCGCCGTGCACCGACCAACACCTCCGCCAATATTGGAGTACCCTTGATGGGCATTTTCAGCCGTACCCGTGACATCATCGCCGCCAACTTCAACGAACTGCTCGAAAAGGCGGACGATCCCGAAAAGATGATCCGCATGATCATCTTCGAGATGGAAGAAACGCTGGTCGAAATCCGCGCCAGCGCGGCACGGACCATCGCCGACCAGAAGGAAATGCACCGCCACACGGTCAAGCTCGACCGGCTGCAGGCCGATTGGGCGGACAAGGCGCAGCTCGCGCTGAGCAAGGACCGTGAGGACCTGGCCCGCGCCGCGCTGATCGAAAAGAAGAAGGCGGTCGACATGGCCGACCAGCTCAGCGTCGAGATCACCGTGCTCGACGATGCGCTGCGCGCCTATGAACTCGACATCGAGAAGCTCCAGACCCGCCTGCGCGAAGCCCGCACCCGCCAGAGCGCGATCGCTGTGCGGCTGGAAAGCGCCGAGAACCGCGTCAAGCTGCGCACGCTGCTGGCGAGCGAGCGGGTCGACGAGGCGATGGCCCGCTTCGACCAGCTCGAACGCCGGGTCGACTACGCCGAAGGCCGCGCCGATGCGCTGAGCCTGGCCGACGGCACGGGCAAGCCGAGCCTGGCCGACGAGATCAACGCGCTCGCCGGGGCGGACAAGATCGATGAAGAATTGGAAGCCATGAAAGCCGCGCTCAAGACGAGCGACCCGGCACAGGAGAATTGAGCAATGGACGGATCAGACGTTGTCGCCGTGGTCTTTGTGGTAGTGATCGCACTGCCCTGGCTGGTGCTGCATTACATGACCAAGTGGAAGACCGGCGCCACGCTGACCAATGACGACGAAAGCCTGCTGGAAGAACTCTATCAGCTGGCTCGCCGCCTCGATGACCGGATGGATACGGTCGAGCGACTGGTGGCTTCGGACAATCCCGACTTCCAGCGCGCCCGGCTGCTGCCAGACCGCGAAGTCGACAACGTTCCGCTGGGCGAAATCGAAGCGATGCGCGCTTCTGCCAAAGCCAAGGTTTCAGGGAGGACTGCAAAGTGAACAGCGACCGTACCCGCTTTTATCGCGACAAGATCAACGGCAAGATCTTCGGCGTTTGCGCCGGGATCGCCGACTACACCGGGGTGGATGTGCTGTGGGTCCGGCTCGCCACGATCGGCTTGGTCATGCTCGGCGCGCCATTCATCGTCCCCGCCTATTTCCTGGTCGGCTTGTTCGCCCAGAAGAAGCCGGGGCACCTCTACACCGACCGCAGCGAACAGAAGTTCTGGCAAGGGGTGCGCCAAAGTCCGGCCCGCACGGCCCGCGAAGTGCGCGCCCAGTTCCGCGATATCGATCGCCGCCTGGCCGAAGTCGAAACTTTCTACGTCAGCAGCAACCCGCGCCTTTCGGCCGAAATCGAACGCTTGCGCTAAGCACTTTTCCTGAGGGGGAATTGAAATGATCGGTGAAATTGGAGTTCTGATCCCGATTTTCGGCATTGGTGCCGGCATGCTGGGCATCTGGACTAACCATCAACAGAAGATGGCCAAGATCCAGGCCAAGGATACCGCGGAACGCGCAGCGCAGTACGCCACCCAGAACACCCAGCTCGAAGACCGCGTGCGGGTGCTCGAACGGATCGTCACCGAGAAAGGCTACGACGTCGCCACCCAGATCGAGGCGCTGCGCGATGCCCGCAAGGTCGATGCCCTGCTTGATAGCCACGACAAGGAGCCGAGCCAGTGAACTTCGCCGGACCCGATTTCGTCATCGCCATTATCGCGATCTCGACAGGCGGCTGGTTGATCAACAACTGGATCCGTGCTCGTCATGGCTATGCGCTCGAAGACGAATGGGGCGGCAAAACCAGTCGCGCTGGAGATGATGAAACCAAGCAGCTCAGAGCGGAAAATGCCGAACTGCGCGATCAGCTCGATCACTTCGCCGACCGCGTGAAGGTACTCGAGCGGATTGCGACAGATAAGGGCGTCGCCGTGGCGAGCCAGATCGAAGCGCTGCGTGACCAGCCTGCAATCAAGGAGTCAAACTGATGGGTCCGCAGGACGTCATGGAAATCATCCGGCTCGCTGTGCCCGGCGCGATCGGCATCGCCATCGTGATTACCTGCGGGGTGCTGCTGAACACCTGGCTCAAGATGAAGCACGGCTATCCGCTGAGCGGGACCTGGGGGCAGAAGCTCTACCCCAAGACCAGCAGCGAGGAAGCTGAGCGGATCAAGCTGCTCAGCCAGGAAAACGCCGCACTTCGGGCCGAACTTGGCTCGATCAAGGACCGCATGGGCAATGTGGAGCGGATTGTCACCGACAGCGGTTACGCGCTGACGAACCAGATCGAGGCGCTGCGCGCGCACGGAAAGGGCAACTGATGGAATTCGGAGACGTCATCGGCCTGATGATCGCCATGGGCGGACTGGTCGCGATCTTCAACGTGTTCGGCTCTGCTTATCGCCGCCGGCTTGAACACAAGGAACGGATTGTCGAGCTGCGCGCGCAGGGCAGCATTGCTCCCGCCCTGCCGGAGCGCAGCGACCATGTCGAAAAACTCGAACATCGCATCCGCGTGCTCGAACGCATCGCCACCGACAAAACCACCGCGCTCGCTTCGGAAATCGAAGACCTGCGCACCCCTGTTAACTGAACAAGACGGAGCCGTAACGTGGACCACTGGGTAGTCATTATGGTGCTGGGAATCGTCGCTATCTCGGCGTTTGCCCGGGTGCAGCGCGCCAAGTACGGCGATTTTGGCAGGCGCCGCCGTGGCCGGGACGGACCTCAAGCCTTGCTCGACCCCGCCCAGCCCAGCCCGCGCGAACAGGAACTGCAACGCGAGGTCGAGGACCTGCGGACACGCATCCACGTGCTTGAACGCATCGCCACCGATGGCCGCCATACCAACAATCTGGCCGCCGAAATCGAAAGCCTGCGCGACCGCTGAGGCCGCGCGGATTGAGAGGGAGAACCGCAATGATCAGCGAAACCTTCCAGATTGCCAGTACCGGCCTGTTTGCCGTCGCGATTATCGCCGTCGCCTCACTGCGCGGCTGGCAGGGCTGGCTCAGCTTGAAGACCCGCGAGCTTGACCTGATTACCGCTGGCCGCGCGCCCGAAATTGAAGGCGGCGCCGGGAACGGCATGGCCCGGATCGAGATCGCCGACCTAAAGGAACGCATC
The DNA here is from genome assembly GCA_025359685.1 of Sphingomonadaceae bacterium. Taxonomy (GTDB): domain Bacteria; phylum Pseudomonadota; class Alphaproteobacteria; order Sphingomonadales; family Sphingomonadaceae; genus Novosphingobium. Next base: position 7,689 of record JANYEY010000066.1, read on the forward strand.
CGCAAGCTCGAAGCGATCGCCGCCGGGGTTGACCTGTGAACGAGCGCGGAGGCAGCGCTGCCAAGGCGGGGATCGGTCTCGGTTCGGCCATCGCGGTGGCGGTGTCGTGGAGCATCAACAAGTCGCTGGTCTGGGCGATCGTTCATGGGGTGCTGGGGTGGCTTTACGTGATCTATTACGCCTTGACGCGCCCGGGCGGCCTCAACGGCTAGCCACGAGCAGAGCGTGAGGCTAGACGCGGCGACATGCGCAGCCTTTCCGACATATTCGAAGAGTACGATTTCCTCGAAGGCGACGAACGCTACCGTCTGCTGATCGAGCTTGGCCGCGAACTCGAAGAGATGCCCGCTGCGCTGAAGACCGATGCCACGCTGGTGCGCGGCTGTTCGGCCTCGGTCTGGGTCTATCCGACCCGGTTGGAAGCGGATCGGCTGCATTTCCTGGCTGACAGCAACGCCGCGATCACCAAGGGGATTGTCGCGCTGGTGCTTGCGGCGGTTCAGGACCGTTCGCCGCGCGAAGTTGCCGATTGCGATATTGCCCAAGCGCTTGCCCCGTTCGAGCTTAGCCGCCAGCTGTCATCGAACCGCACGCAGGGCGTGCCCAACATGATCGCGCTGATCCGCGAGACCGCGGCGCGCTATGCTGCCGATTAAGCGGTAATTTCGGGCGGGAAAAAGTACGCGGCCACGTCCTGGCCAATCCGCGTCGGGCGCAGCGTTTCCTTATCGATGAAGCACCAGCTCGATTTGATTTCGGCCAGCACTTCTTCGCCGCGTTTAACCACGGTTTTGTAAAACGCGCGCGCGCCCTGCACGCTTTCCAGCACCACATTGGCGATCACTTCGTCTTCGAGAAATGCCGGCTTGCGGTAGGTAATCTCGTGCTTCAGCGCGACCCAGGCATGGGCGGCGATCGCTTCGGCCGGGGCAAGCTTGTGCCAGTGCGACAGCACTGCGTCCTGCACCCAGCCAAGATAGCGCGCGTTGTTGACGTGCCCCATGAAATCGATGTCGTCAGGGAGGATCTTGATCGGGAAGATGTGGGGGTGCGCGGCCATGGCGATTGCCATAGCAGGTTCGTGTGACATTCCTATTAACATTATTGCAAGTTACGCTTGATCTGACTGCAAGCAGCGCTTGATCTGGCTGCAAGCAGCGACGGAATGCTTGCAACGCGCGCCCCGCCGGGTCTAACGGCGGGCGATGGCCCAGCCCCGCACCCTCTATCAGAAAATCTGGGACGCTCACGTGGTCGAGCGCCAGGACGACGGCACCTGTCTGATCTATATTGACCGCCACCTGGTCCACGAAGTTACCAGCCCGCAAGCCTTTGAGGGGTTGCGGATAAGTGGCCGCACGGTCCGCCGCCCCGACCTGACGCTGGCGGTGCCCGACCACAACCTGCCGACGACTGCGCGGCGCGACAATGCGGGCCAGCGCATCCCGATTGCCGACCTTGAAAGCGCCCAGCAGCTGGCCGCGCTGGAGCGTAATGCGCCCGAATTCGGCATCCGCCTGATCGGCGATGCCGATGCCGAACAGGGCATCGTCCATGTGGTCGGCCCCGAACAGGGCTTTTCGCTTCCCGGCGCGACGATTGTCTGCGGGGACAGCCACACCGCCTGTCACGGCGGGCTTGGCGCGCTGGCCTTCGGGATCGGCACCAGCGAGGTCGAGCATGTGCTGGCAACGCAGACGCTGCTGCTCAGCCAGTCAAAATCGATGGAAGTGCGGATCGAGGGCGAGCTTGGCCCCGGCGTCACCGCCAAGGATCTGGTGCTGCACATCACCGGGGCGCTCGGCGCGGCGGGCGGGACCGGGCATGTGATCGAATACACCGGCAGCGCGATCCGCGGCCTTAGCGTCGAAGGGCGGCTGACCGTCTCCAACATGGCGATCGAGCACGGTGCCCGCGCCGGCCTGATCGCGCCGGACGAAAAGACTTTCGCTTATATCAAGGGGCGGCCCTATGCGCCCAAGGGTGCTGATTGGGACGCGGCGGTCGCGTGGTGGACCAGCCTCGCCACCGATCCCGGCGCCGCTTACGACAAGGTCGTGACGATCGACGCGGCCGATATCGCCCCGTCGGTGACCTGGGGCACCAGCCCGGAAGACGTGCTGCCGATCACCGGCGTGGTCCCCGAACCGTCGAGCTTCGCCGATCCGTCCAAGCAGCTCGCGGCGCAAAAGTCGCTCGATTACATGGGCCTGGCGCCGGGGCAGAAGCTGAGCGAAGTCGAAGTGCAGAACGTGTTCATCGGCAGCTGCACCAACAGCCGGATCGAAGACCTGCGCGCCGCCGCGGAAGTGCTCAAAGGCCGGACCAAGGCAGCAAACGTCAAGTGGGCGATCGTCGTGCCCGGATCGGGCCTGGTCAAGCGCCAGGCCGAGGCCGAGGGGCTCGACAAGATCTTTACCGACGCAGGCCTCGAATGGCGTGAACCGGGTTGTTCGGCCTGCCTTGGCATGAACCCCGATAAGGTCCCGCCGGGCGAACGCTGCGCCTCGACCAGCAACCGCAACTTCGTCGGCCGGCAAGGTCCCGGGGCGCGGACGCATCTGGTCAGCCCCGCGATGGCGGCGGCGGCGGCGGTGACTGGGCGGCTGACCGATGTGCGGGAATTGGCGCCGGTCTGACAAATTTCGCGGGCGGCGCATCCGCCGGCTATTCCCGCGCGTACCTGCGGTCACGCAAGCGTGACTGACAGGAGCCGTTCCCCACATGTACCGAGACCAAGCCACCGCGCCGGGCCCTTCCGGCGCGAACGGCCCGCCGTTGAATATTGCCGTGATCGGCAGCGGCATTTCCGGACTGTCGGCGGCGTGGCTGCTGAGCAAGCGCCACCGGGTGACACTGTTCGAAGCTGACCAGCGGATCGGCGGTCACAGCAACACCGTGGATGTTGCGGGCACCCCGGTCGATACCGGGTTCATCGTCTACAACGAGGCGACCTATCCCAATCTCACCGCGCTGTTGCACCACCTCGAGGTTGCCTCGACCCCGACCGAGATGTCTTTTGCGGTGTCTTTGCAAGGCGGTGCGCGCGAATATTCGGGGAGCGGGGCAAGCGGGATTTTCGCGCAGAAAAGCAACATATTGCGCCCGCGCCACTGGACAATGGTGCGCGATCTGCTGCGCTTTTACCGCGAGGCGCCGAGTGAACTTGCCGGTTTGGGCGATGAGAGCCTGGGCGCTTACCTCGACCGGCGCGGCTACAGCGCGGCGTTCCGCGAGGATCACCTCTACCCGATGGCCGCGGCAATCTGGTCGAGCCCGGCGCTGGGCATCCAGGATTACCCGGCGGCGGCTTTCATCGACTTCTGCCGCAATCACAACCTCCTCCAAACCGGCCCGCGGCCGCCGTGGCAGACTGTGCAGGGTGGCAGCCGCAGTTATGTGAATGCCTTGCTGCGCCAGTTCGCCGGCACTGTGCAAAGCGGCGCGCAGGTTGTGCGGGTCGAGCGGCACTTGCGCGGCGTCACGCTGACAACCCGCGAAGGGGCGCAACACTTCGACCAGATCGTGATCGCTGCGCATGCCGACCAAGCGCTGGCGATGCTGGCGGACCCGACCCAGGCCGAACGCAACCTGCTCGGCAAGTTCGCCTATTCGCGTAACGATGCTGTGTTGCACAGCGACCCCAGACTGATGCCGCGGCGGCAGCGAGTCTGGTCGGCGTGGAATTTTCTTGAAAGCGGCAATGCTGCGGCAAGCCCGGCGATAACCTATTGGATGAACCGGCTGCAGCGCTTGGATGCTGCACAGCCGATGCTGGTTACGCTCAACCCGATAGCTCCGCCCGATCCTGCGCTGGTGCACTGGCAAGGGACTTACCTCCACCCGGTGTTCGATGGCCCGGCGATTGCAGTCCAGCGCGAGCTATGGTCGCTGCAGGGCCAGCGCAACACGTGGTTCTGCGGTGCTTATTTCGGGGCGGGCTTCCATGAAGACGGTCTTCAGGCGGGGCTCGCCGTGGCCGAGCAACTGGGCGGCTTGGCCCGACCGTGGCAGTTGGCAGAACCATCGGGCCGGATCACCGTGAGCAGGCGTTTGGCGGCGGTGGCATGATCCAAGGCTCCGCCCTTTACCGCGGCCGGGTGATGCACCGGCGGCTGCGGCCCAAACGGCACCGGCTGGCGTACCGGCTGGCGATGGTGCTGTTCGATCTGGACGAACTGGACGCGCTCGACCAGCGGCTGCGCTGGTTTTCGCTCGGCCGCTTCAACCTCTTCTCCTTGCGCCAAAGCGATTACGGCGACGGTAGCAATACGCCGCTGTCCGACCAGGTTTCCGCCCGGCTGGCACAAGGCGGCATCACTGTGCCGGGGCTCAAGGCCAGCTTGCTGACCATGCCGCGCCTGCTCGGTTTCGCGTTCAATCCGATCAGCTTGTACTTCTGCCACGATCGCACTGGCCGGCTTGCGGTGGTGCTGTATGAGGTCAACAACACCTTCGGCCAGCGCCACACCTACCTGCTCGAAGTTGCAGAGACGAGCAGCGCAACGGTCCATCGGGATACCCCCAAGCGGCTGCATGTCTCGCCGTTCATGGCGATGGACCAGCACTATGCGTTCAAGCTGATCCCGCCGGGCGAGCGAATGGCCCTCGCCATTACCTCGCGTGACGCCGGCGGCCCCTTGCTCAGCGCCGTGCTCGATCTGCGCCGCGAAGCGCTGACCGATCGAGCGCTGCTGCGATCCTTTGCCGCGATGCCGCTGATGACGTTCAAGGTTGTGGCCGGGATCGGCTGGGAGGCGTTCAGGCTATGGCTCAAAGGCGTGCCGGTGCACCGCCTGCCAGCTGCCCCGGCCGATGCTGTCACCGTGGTGCGCTCCGCTTAACTGATCGATTAAATCACCATTGCCAGTGCGCCGCCAAGCTGTCAGTTTGTGGCCATGAACCTTGACTGGACCCCCGCCGACCTTGCCTTCAGGGATGAACTACGCGCCTTCATTGCGGCCGAGCTAACCCCTGAAATGCGCGCGGCCACCGCGAAGATGACCAGCGTTTATGCGCCGGTCGAATTGTCGCTGGCGTGGCAGGCCAAGCTCCATGCGCGCGGCTGGGCAGCACCCGCCTGGCCGCAGGAATATGGCGGGACCGGGTGGAGCCAAGTCCAGCGCTATATCTTTGCCCGCGAGATGGCCGAAGCCGGCGCGCCGCCCTTGTCGCCGATGGGAATCGGGATGTGCGGGCCAGTGCTGATCGGCCACGGCACGCCCGAACAGAAGGCCTATTGGCTCCCGCGGATGCTGAACGGCGATGACTTGTGGTGCCAGGGCTATTCCGAGACCGAGTCCGGCTCTGACCTCGCCTCGCTGCGCATGAAAGCCGAGCGCGACGGCGATCATTTCCTCTGCACCGGGCACAAGCTGTGGACCACCCACGGGCACAAGGCGAAAATGATCTTCTGCCTGGTTCGCACGGCGCAGCTCGACAAGCCGCAGAAGGGCATAACCTTCCTGCTGATCGACATGACCGCGCCGGGGGTCAGCGTCCGCCCGATCCTCTCGCTTTCGGGCGAGCATGTGCAGAACCACATCACTTTCGACGAAGTCCGCGTCCCAGTGGCGAACGTCGTCGGCGCGGTCGACGATGGCTGGACGGTCGCCAAGTACCTGATGGAGTTCGAACGCGGCGGCAGCGTCTATTCGCCGAGCATGCGGACGCGGGTGGCGCGACTGCAGCGTTTCCTAACTGAGGACGGTGCCGGGAGCAGCGGGATGACCCGCCGGTTGTCGCTGATCATGGCCGATATCGAAGCGCTCGATGCGTTCGAGCTGCAGTTCATGTCGAGCCTCTCGATCGGCGGCGCGCCGGGGGTCAAAGCCTCGATGCTCAAGGTGATCGGGACCGAGCTGAGTCAGCGTCTGACCGAGCTCGAACTCGAAGGCGCAGGAACCTATGCAGCGGCGTGGCAGCCGCACCTGACCACCCCGGGCGGCGCGGTTCCGGGGTTCGATCCGCCGGGCGATAACTCAGGCGTTGGCACCAGCTACTCGGCCAAGGCCATGCCCAAGTACCTCAACGACCGCGCCGGTTCGATCTATGCCGGGACCAACGAAATCCAGCGCGGCATTTTGTGGCAGAGCATGGAGCGCGGCGCACGGTGAGCGAACGCAAGACGGCGTTCGCGCCGGTGGTCGATGCAAAGACCCGCTTGCTGATTCTCGGCAGCCTGCCCGGCGACCAGTCGCTTGCGGCAGAACGGTACTATGCCAACCCGCGCAACCGGTTCTGGCACCTGGTTGGCGATGTCATCGATCGGCCTGACCTGCCCGAACTGGAATACGAGCAGCGGCTGACGGCCCTGCTGGCCAGCGGCATCGGCCTGTGGGATGCAGTCGCCTCGGCGGAGCGTCCGGGAAGCCTCGACAGCGCGATCCGCGATGTTGAGGCCGCGGATCTTGCCAGCCTTGTTCGTTCCCTGCCGCAGCTCCGCGCGGTTGCCTTCAATGGCCGGACCAGCGCCAAGATAGCCCGACTGCTGCTCGCGCCATCGGGTCTCACCCTGCTCGACCTGCCCTCAAGCAGTCCGGCCCACGCCGCCATGGCTTTCGCGGAAAAGCGGCAGATCTGGCTTGGTCTGCGACAATTTCTCACTTCACCCGCGCCCTAGCCCTTGCCTTGCGCGGCCAATGGCGGAATAGGAATTGCATGACCAAGAACTCCGACAAACCCGACAGCAACTGGGCCGGCAAGGCCGCCCTCGCCGGTGCGGCGATTGGATCGGCGGCGCTGGCCGCCGCGCTGCTCTATGCCTCGAACCGCAAGGAACGGGCAGAAAAGGCGGCTAACAAGCCCAAACCCGAAGACGCGCCGGAAACCGATTGATGGAACCGCTGCGCGAGGTTGATGGCCGGGCCATCCCGTTCGGCGCGGCCAATGTCGATACCGACGTGATCATCCCGGCCAAGTGGCTCAAGACGATCACCCGCGATGGCCTAGGGCGCGGTGCCTTCGAGACCTTGCGCGCCGATCCTGACAACCTGTTTGACAGCGCCGAGTTCAAAGGCAGCCCGATCCTGATCGCGGGCGACAACTTCGGCTGCGGCTCCAGCCGCGAGCACGCCGCCTGGGCGCTGCTCGACCTTGGGATCAAGGCTGTGATTGCGCCGAGCTTCTCCGACATTTTCTCAGGCAATGCGTTCAAGAACGGGATCCTTACAGTGGTCCTGCCGCAAGCCGGGATTGACCGCCTGATGACGGTGGCGGCAACCGATCCGATCCACATCGACCTTGAGCAGCAGAGCGTGACCACGCAGTTCCAGGACCGCTTCACTTTCGAGCTCGACCCGTTCCGCAAGGCCTGCCTGTTGGGCGGGCTCGACGAGGTCGGCCTGACGCTGGCGCGCGACGCCGCTATCACCGCATACGAACAATCGGCCAAGGCAAAGATGCCGTGGCTGGCACAGGGAGAAGCCGCATGAAAGCCTTACGCAGCCACGCCGTTGGCGGTCCGGAAACGCTCACGCTCGACGAAGTCGACAGCCCCGTCCCCGGTCCGGGCCAGGTGCGGATCACGGTCAAGGCCTGCGCGATCAACTACCCCGACGTGCTGATCATCAAGGACATGTACCAGTTCAAGCCGGCGCGGCCGTTTGCGCCGGGCGGCGAATTGTCGGGCGTGATCGCGGCGGTCGGCGAAGGTGTGACCCAGTGGCAAGTCGGCGACCGGGTGATCGCGATGATGGGCAACGGCGGCCTTGCGGAAGAAGTGCTCGCGCCTGCCGACAAGCTGTTCGCGCTGCCCGGTGGTGTGAGCTTCGAAACTGGCGCATCGCTGCTGATGACCTACGGGACCAACATGCACGGCCTGCTCGACCGCGGGCACCTTAAGGCTGGCGATACGCTGCTCGTGCTCGGCGCGGCTGGCGGGGTCGGACTGGCTGCGGTTGAATTGGGCAAGGCTTACGGGGCCAAGGTCGTGGCTGCCGTATCAAGTGAGGAAAAGGCTGCAGTCGCACGCGAACACGGCGCCGATGAAGTGGTGATCTATCCGGTCGCTCCGCTCGACAAGGACCAGTCCAAGGCGCTCGCCGAAGCATTCAAGGCAGCTTGCGGGCCCGACGGCGCGAATGTCGTTTACGATATCGTCGGCGGCGATTATTCGGAGCCTGCGGTCCGCGCGATCGCCTGGGAAGGCCGGTTCTGCGTGGTCGGTTTCCCCGCTGGCATCGCCCGTCTGCCGCTCAACCTGACGCTGCTCAAAAGCTGCGACGTCTGCGGCGTGTTCTGGGGCGCATTTGCGGCGCGTGATCCCAAGGCCAATGCCGTCCACATCGCCACGCTGTTCGACCTGCTCAAGTCGGGCAAGATCAATCCCAAGGTTTCCGCGTCATTCCCGCTGGCACGCGGCGGTGAGGCGATCACGATGCTTGCCGACCGCAAGGCAATCGGCAAGGTTGTGGTCACGATGAACCAGGGAGATGGATCATGAACGCTGCACGCCTCTTGCTCGCCGGCGCGGTGCTGACATCCGCGGTCGCGCTTTATGCCAAACCGGTGCCCCGCCCAGCGGCGCCAAGCACGGCCGAACTGGTTGCCGCGCGCCAGTCCGGCATGGACATGTCGGCATCCACGCTGACCCTGCTCAAGAATGCCAGCAGCAATAAGGTACCGCTCAAGAACCTGGCATTCCCGGCCGGGGGCCTGGCCAAATGGGCGGTCGCATTGCCGACGCTGTTCGCCGATTCGACCAAAGGCGCGAAAAGCGACGCCAAGCCTGAGGTCTTTACCGACCGCGCCGGGTTCAACGCCAAGGCGCAGACTTATATCGACGCGACCAAGGCGCTGGCCGCTGCCGCCGCGGCCGATGACAAGCCGGGCTTCGATGCCGCGCTTGCCAGCACCGGCGCTGCGTGCAAGGGCTGCCATGATTCCTACAAAGCAGCGCCGCCCGCCAAGCCAGGCTGAGCCGCCGCAGATTGACGAGCAGGAGCAGACATGACCGATTTCAAGGACCGTGAACGCGCCGAGGAAAGCAAGTTCGCGCACGACGAAGAGATGCACTTTCGCGTCCATGCCCGTCGCAACCGGCTGGTTGGGCAGTGGGCGGCCGAGCGCATGGGGCTCTCCTCGGTCGAGTCCGAGGCCTATGCCAAGGGTGTGGTTCAGGCCGATTTCGAAGAATCGGGCGACGAGGACGTGGTGCGCAAGCTGCTGGGCGACCTGGTCCATGCCGGGGTCGACGTCAGCGAGGCCGACGTGCGCAGTGCGCTCGAAGCCAAGTCGATCGAAGCCCGGCGCGCACTCATGGCCGAAGATTGAACCGATCATGCCGATGCCGGGTACCGAAATCGAAGCGCTGATCCGCCGGGCATTGCCCGATGCCGAAATCACGCTGACCGACCTTGCCGGCGACGACAACCACTGGGCGGCGCACGTTGTTTCGGCGCAATTTGTGGGCAAGCCGCGGATCGCGCAGCACAAATTGGTCTATGCCGCGATTGGGACACGGATGGGCGGCGAACTCCACGCCTTGCAACTCACCACCGCCATTCCCACCTGAACGGCAAGGAGTCTCCCGATGACTGAAGCCAACGCCCGGATCAAAGAAATCGTCACCAGCAACGACGTAGTCCTGTTCATGAAGGGCACGCCGCTGTTCCCGCAGTGCGGCTTTTCCAGCAAGGCCGTGGCGATCCTCGATCACCTTGGCGCGCCTTACGAAACCATCGACGTGCTGCAGGACATGGAAGTGCGGCAGGGGATCAAGGCCTATTCCGATTGGCCGACCATCCCGCAGCTTTATATCAAGGGCGAATTCGTCGGCGGCAGCGATATCATGATCGAGATGTACGAGGCCGGCGAACTGCACCAGGCGCTGGCCGGGATCATCCCCGCCTAGAGTTGACCCGCTTTTGGCGCTGCTGCGGCTGCGCTTCGCCGAGCAGCGCCGCCATGGCATCGGCCGAAAGCGGATAGCCGGTCAGGTAACCTTGGAAATCGGTGCAACCGCATTGCACCAGTCGCTGTTTCTGCGCTTCGGTCTCGACCCCTTCGGCGATCACCCCAAGGTTCATTGCCCGCGCCAGCTTCAGTATCGAATCGACCAGGGCGCCGGTTTCGCCGACATTTTCGAGCGCACTGACGAAGGAACGGTCGATCTTGATCCGGTCGATGGCAAAGCGCTGCAGCACCGCCAGGCTGGAATAGCCGGTCCCGAAATCATCGAGCGCGATCGAAAAGCCAAGGCGCTTGAGCGCATCGACGTTTCCGGCGATCTGGTGGTCATTGCCCAGCAGTGCGGTTTCGGTGACCTCGATCTCGTAGCGCGATGGATCGACCCCGGCCTCTGCCGCGAGCCGCGTGACCAGCGCGGCAAAGCCCTGCGTGCGTAGCTGCACCGCCGAGATGTTGATCGCCACCCGCGCCCGCTGCCAGGCATGCGTTTCGCTGAACACCCGCCGCAGCACGAATTCACCCAGTGCCAGGATTACCCCGGTTTCCTCGGCCAGCGGCACGAAAACCCCGGGCGGAACAGCACCGCGCTCGGGATGGTTCCAGCGCAGCAGCGCCTCGGCCCCGGTGATCCGGCCGACGCCATCGACTTGCGGCTGATAGACCATGTGCAGCGCCCCATCCTGCACTGCGCGGCGCAGGTCGGTTTCCAGCGAAAGCCGCGACCGCAGCACTTCGTCCATTTCGGGCTCGAACCGGGTCACCCGGTTGCGCCCGGCTTCCTTGGACCGGTAGAGCGCGAGGTCAGCCCAGCGCAGCGCTTCCGACGGTTCGACCCCGGGATGATCGACCACCGCAACGCCCAGCGAGCAGCCCACTTCCAGCCAGCCGTATTCGGTCCCGACCCGTTCCGAAATCGTCGCGATGACCTTGGCCGGCAGGACGTCAAGCACGTTAGGTCCGGTAACTTCATGCAGGATCACGAATTCGTCGCCGCCCAACCGGGCGATCAGCGCCGCATCGGGACAGGCTGTGCGCAGCCGCGCTGCAACGGCCTGAATCAGCAAGTCCCCGGCATGGTGACCCAGCGTGTCGTTGACCTCCTTGAACCGGTCGAGATCGACACAGATCACCGCCAGCGCGATTGCCCCGGGATCACGGCCCGCCAAGAGGATGCGCAGCCGATCGAACAACAGCGCCCGATTGGGCAGCTGGGTCAACAAGTCGTGATAGGCTAGGTGTTTCGAGCGCTGTTCGCTCGCGATCAGTTCCTGGACGATCGTTGCCCCGCGGCGCACCAGCGACATCGCGAGAAGCGCCATCAGCAGCAAACCAGCCAGCAGCGGAACCTGGATTCTTTGGCGCAGCAAGGTGCCAGGCTTGGCCGGGATCCACGACAAGGCGGCTAGCGGCGTGCCGTCGCCCCCGCGAAGCACCACTTGCTGGCGCTCGTCCGAAGCGAAATCGGGGCCGACCAACCGTGTATTTTCAAGTAGATAGCGATCGGAGAATGCCTTCAGCATCGCTGCATCGACCGGCTTGGCCGCAATGGTGATCGGTGCGCGCGGTCCCTTGGGCAGATTCTTGCCGAAGTCCGGCTGTACCAGAGTGGCGGTCACGACATAATACCGATCGCCAACCTTGGCGAAGGCATTGGCCTGAATCGGCGGGATCAGAATATTGTTCTTGCCCGGCCGCGGCTTGATCGGCCCGCGCGCAACCTCAGCTTGGCGGATCTGCGGCACCAGTCGATCCACGATCGGCCTGAACGGGGCAAAGTCGGCGATTGTGGTCCGTTCGCCGTTTGCCGCTGCGTAGATTGGCTGCGCTGCGCTGTCGATCACATAGACATGCGAAAAGCCATTGAAGGTGTAGAGATAGTTGCCAAGGTTGAAATCGGCCCAGGACGGATTGAACTTGTTGTCGAGACTGGCGATGGCTTTGTCCCAATCGACCTGCGTGGCGACGACTGCATCGAGCTCCTTGCGAACTTCGACAACGCCGCGCTGCACGATGGCGCGTTCATGGTCTGCTGCGGCGACATCGAAGCGCTCGATCAGGAAGATCGACAGCACCACAACCAGCGCAAGTCCGGCCATGGCCATGGTGACGATCGGGCCGAACAGCCGGGCCCGCCGCCAATCATGGATCTGATCTGTCGCACCGCTCAAGCAGAACTTCCCCCGGGGGCGCGCCGGAATTGAGTTCTCGGCGCACGAGCGGAGTTATATCCGCGAGGCGTGAAGGAACGCTTTAGTCGGCGTTAGTCAGAAATTGACTAAAGCGCTGGATGCAAAGCCTTAAGCCGCGGCAGGATGCAATCGTTTGTGCGGGAAAGTTTCTCGGGGAGGCGGGACCGCGGAGACCAGGGGGCGGCCCCGCCTCATATCGAGACTACTTGGGGGTATGGACTACTACGCATGTCCCGTGCCAAACTCATTTTATGGCTATTTTTCAATACCTTTAATGTTTCTCCGGTCGGATCAAACGACTCTCGTGTAAACATATCCGACACCGGTCCTTTGTGCATTTGCGCTTGGCAAAGCAGGCTAGGCACGCCACGCTGGCGCGATGGATGTAATCGAGATGTTCGCGCACGATGATGATGCGCCCCCCGCCATTCCGGCCGCCACTCTGGTCATATTCCGCAACGCTCCCGCTGGCAGCGCACCACAGCTGCTAATGGTCCAGCGGGCCAAGGAAATGCGCTTTGCCGGGGGCGCTGCAGTATTCCCCGGTGGCCGCGTCGATGAAGCCGACCGGGTGCTGGCCGCCGAACTTGGCGCGAGCGACGAAGCGGCAATGGACGAACTGGCCGCACGGATCGCGGCGGTGCGCGAAACGCTTGAGGAAACCGGCCTTGCGGTCGGCTTCCATCAGAACCCTACACTGATCGAAGCGCGCCGGGCCCGCGCGCTGCTCTTGGAATCGGGTGCGCTTGGGCCGATGCTGGGCAAAATGGGCTGGACCCTCGATCTTGAACGCCTCGTCGCATTCAGTCGTTGGCGGCCCCGGCACAAGGAAATCCGGGTCTTCGACACCCGCTTCTACCTGGCCGATTTGGGCACTGGCGCGGTTGACCTCGCGGTTGACGATACCGAGAACACCCACCTGTTCTGGGCCAGCGCCGCCGATGCGCTGGCGATGGCCGACAGCGGCGAAATCAAGGTGATCTTCCCGACCCGCCGTAACCTCGAACGGCTTGCCCAGTTCGCCAGCTTTGCCGATGCCCTGGGCCACGTTGCCGAGTTCCCATCGTGCATGATCACCCCGTTCATGGAAATACGCGACGGCCAGCCGTGGCTGCTGATCCCGGCCGACGCTGGTTACCCGGTCGATGGGGAAAAGCTGGAAAGCGCGGCGCGGGGCTGAAAATTGGCGCGCCCGGCAGGAGTCGAACCTGCGGCCTCGAGATTAGAAGTCACGTGCTCTATCCAACTGAGCTACGGGCGCGCGCAAGGTGATCCATAGGCAGGCTTT
>JANYEY010000076.1 GCA_025359685.1 Sphingomonadaceae bacterium
CGGGCGGGACCAGTCGATTCCGGTCGAAGCGCGGCGGTGAACCTTGGTGACCAGAAGTTCCCAGGCGAGCATCGGCAGCGCCGCCACCACCAGCCCGGTCAGCGCGGCGCTTGGCCCGGTGAGCCGCTCGGCGCGGCTGGGCAGGCCGAACTGGCGCACGATCTCAGGCCAGAAATGACACACCGCGATCCACAGGCACAGCGCGCCAAGCCCGAGCAGCCCGACCACGCCGGACACATCGCTCTGGGGCCGCTGCAGGGCGGGGGGCGGGCTTGCCTTCATTGCCCCGGCCTTACCCGCAAAGGGTTAAGGGGCGGGTAACGCTGAGCTTACTTGAAAGCGCTGATCTTGCCGCTGTCGTCGAGTACGTAAAGGGTCGATCCGGCGACGATCGGGGCCAGCGTGATTGGCGCTTTGACTTCAGCGGCGAGCACCGGCTTACCGTCAGCGGCGGCGGCAGAGAAGATCTGGCCAAGCGAATTTACGTACCACAACCGGTCACCGGCGAGCACCGGGCCCGACCAGAACAGCGGGTCCTTCTTCTTCTCGACATTGCGATAGGCGCCAAGTTCACTGAGCCAACGAACCTTGCCGCTCGACCGGGCTATGCACAACAGCCGTCCGTCATCGGTCAGCGTGAAGATCCAGTCACCCGCCACGGCCGGAGTAGAAATCCCGGCAAGGTTGAGTTCCCAGATGCGCTGCCCGGTGACCAGTTCATAAGCTGCCATGCGGCCGCCTTGGCCGAGCGCGTAAACCCGGCCGCGATCGATGATCGGATCGGCGTCGATATCGGTCAGCACGCCCACGCTGGTCGAAAGCGAGGTCCGCGCCAAGGCGTCGTTCCACAGTTCGCGCCCATTTTCATAGCGATAGGCGATGAGTTCGCCGGTCGAATAGCCGGCGATGATCGTGCCCTGGCCAGCGGCCGGGGCGGCCACGCCGAACACGCCGGTCTGGCCGACCGAGGCGGTGGCATTCCAGACCTGGGTCCCGTCCGCCGCGTTGAGCGTGATGATCTGGTTGGCCTGGGTCATCACGAACACGTTGCCAAAGGCGATGGTCGGGGAGCCGCGCAGCGGACCAGCGGGCTTGACCTTCCACAGCTGTTCGCCGGTTGCCGCATTGAGCGCGGCAACTTCGCCGAGGCCAGTGGTGATGTAGACCCGGTCGTCGGCCACGCTGGCGCCGCCGCCATAGATGGCGCTGGCGTTGTCACCCTTGATCTGGAAGCTCTTGGTCCAGCGTTCGGCCCCGGTCTTGGCATCGAAGGCATGGACCATGCCGTTGGTGTCCATCACGAAGAGGCCGCCGCCGCTGACCACCGGTGCCGCGGCGAGGCGCTGCTTCTTGGTCGTCCCGGCGATCCGCGCGGTCCAAATCAGGCTGGGCGATGAAGCCAAGGCAAGGTTGCCATAGGCCTTGTTGGCGGTGCCGCCGGCCTGCGCCCAGTCTGCGTTCTCGGTGGCCGGCGGGAGCACCACGGCGATGTCTGCAAGCGCAGGATCGACCTTGGCGCTGGTATCGACCCGGCTGAGGATCGGCACGCGCTTGCCCACCGTCGGCGTGGCCGGCTTGGCCTTGCCCTTGAGGACGCTGCAGCCCGAAAGCCCCGCGATCAGAGCGAGCGCCACGGCGGCGGTCAGGCGGGTGTTGGTCTTGGTCGCGGACATCATGATTTCCTTGGGCTTAAGCCGGCTTGTTCTGTTGGGCAGTAGGCGCGGCAGGCTGGTCACCAGCAGCTGCGGCCGGATCCGAAGCTTCCTCGCTCGGCAAATCGACCCCGCCGTCATAGCCGAGGCCGCTGGCGATCTGGCGCACGCGCACCCGCACCGATTGCGGTACGTTCTTGTCTTGTCCGATTTGAGCGAACAATGCCCCGGCCTGATCGGGCTTGCCCGAATCGAGGTAGGCCATGGCCAGCAGTTCACCCGCGGTGCCGAAGAAGGCATTGCCAGGCACCGCGATCGGCTTGAGCTTCGCCACGACTTCATCGGGCTTCATCGTATCATAGCGCAGCGTGACTTCGCGCACCGTGGCAAGTTCGCGGTAAATTTTTGGCGCCTTGGGATCGGCGGAGATCGCCGCAAAGCGCTTCACCGCTTCATCGGCCTTGCCTTGTTCGGCGAAAATCGCGGCCACATTCATTGCCGCCAACGTGCGCATCGCATCGGGGCCATCTTTGGCCAGCGCTTCTAAGTCCTTCGCTGCGGCATCGAGCTGGCCGGCCTGCACCTTGTCGAGCGCGATCATCGCCTTCTCGCTGCGGACCGCCGCCTCGTTCTTCACCGAATTGTCCCAGTAAAGGTAGCCCGCCAGCGCCAGCAGACCGGCTGCCAACGCCGCGCCAACCGGCTTGCCGTAGCGCCTGAATGCAGCGACGAGCTGTTCTTCGCGCAGCGCCTCATCGACTTCGCGCATGAATCCGTCCTGCTGTGCAGCATCGCGCTCGGCGGCTTTGGTCGGGGGCGGGGATCCGGATGGGGGTAGAATGGCCAAGAGTGGTGCTTTCGCTGGCTATGTGCAATTTGGGGGTATCAGTTTGGGGGCTGTTTAGCGGATAGGCGGGCCATTTCAACGCGCAACTTCTGGATAGTCCCCAGTGAAGCTGCGGTGAACGGTGGAAGTCAGGGAAAATCCCGCTGGCCAAGCGCCGCAGCATAGGTTTTCCGGTAGGCAGCGACCATCGCTTCTTCGCCGAATTCGGCCTGCGCCCGGCTGCGGTTTGCTTCCCCGATTTGCGCGCGCAACGCTGCATCCGCAGCGGCTTTGCTCAAGGCAGCGGCAAGCGCGGCTTCATCGCCGGGCGCGGTGATCAGCGGGCGGTTTTCCGCCGCCACGATCTCTGCCACGTCGCCCACCGCCGGGCTGACCACGGTGAGGCCAGCAGCCATCGCTTCGACCACCGAGATCGGGAACTGCTCGCTGTCCGATGACAAGGCAAACAGGTCGAACAACGGCAGAACCTGCGCGGGGTGCGCAGCAAAGCCGGGCAAGTGGACGCGGCCGCCGATGCCAAGCCGCTGCGCCTCGGCGAGGATTGCACCGCGCTCCGGCCCTTCGCCGACGATCACCAGCTCCCAAGGGCTTGGCAGCGACGCGAAGGCGCGAACCAGTCGCGGCAGGTTCTTGACCGCGCGCAGCCCGGCCATAGTCCCCAGCCACAGCGCGCCGGGCCGCTTGGTCAGACCGGGCAGGGCGGCCGGGGCTCCCTCGCGATATTCGCCTAGCGGGATGCCGTTGGGGATCCGCCGGAGCCGGGCTTCAGGCACATGCCAGGCAGTGCGCGCAATCGCCTCGAGCACGCGGCTGGGCACCACCGTTGCTGCGGCGGCGCGCAGGGTGAGGCGGCGGAAGGTGTTGCGGATCGGCTTAAGCCCTGCCGCCTCATCGCTGTTGAAGCCGTCTTCGTGGTGGACCAGCGGGGGCAGGCGCAGCACGTGGCGGTACAGCCAGCGCGCGCCAACCGCGTCCATCGAACCCCAGTTGTAAGTCAGCACCAGATCGAACGGCTGCATCGCCCGGGCGATCCGCCACCAGCGCAGCGGCCCCGGCTTGCCGGCCAGCGAAGGGAAATCATCGGGGTACGTCACCGCCACCGCTGGATCGACCGCGCCTGCGGCACCCAATTCATCCAGCACGCCTGAGACGACCACGTGCTCAGCGCCTGCTCCGAACGCGTTCATCAGCTTGGCTGCGCGCAGTTCCTTGCCGCCGGGCGAAAAGGTCGAATGCAAGTGCAGCACCCGCACGGCTCGCGCTGCGTTCATGCGATGCGCGCCAGCAGCCGGTCGACTGCTGCTGCGGCTTCGGGTTCGTCGAGCATCGGGGCGTGGCCGACCGCAGCCACCGTCACCGCCTCCGCCCCGGCCAGCCGCTGCGCCATGCGGGCGTGCGCATCAGCGCTCAGCACATCCGACAGCGCGCCGCGCAGCAAAGCCGTCGGCCTGCCGCCAAGCGCGAGGAACAGCGGCCACATATCGAACTGCGGCGCTGCCTCTGCCCCCGCTGGCGGGATCAGCGCATCGGCGATCTTCATGTCATAGTCGAACACGATCCGCCCGCCCGCGCCCAGAACCATGACGCGCTTGGCCATGCCGAGCCAGTCCGCTGTCGAATAGCGCGGATAGGCCTTGCTCTGGCTTTCCTCGATTCCCCGGGCGGCGTGCATCCAAGTGGGGAAGCTGCGTCCCTGGCCGACATATTCGCGGATCCGCGCCAGGCCGGCCGGGTCAAGTTCGGGCCCGACATCGTTGAGCAGCACGCCGGCAATCCGCTCGGGCCGGTTCGCTGCAAGCAGCATCGTGATCAGCCCGCCGAGCGACGTGCCGAAGGGCACGAACCGTTCGATCTGCTCCTGTTCGAGCAGCAATTCGATATCGTCGGCATATTGCAGCGGATTGTAGGTCGCCGGGTCCTTGGCATAGTCGCTGTCACCGCGCCCGCGCAGGTCGGGGCAGATCACCCGCCAGGTCCCCGTCAGCCGCTCGGCCAGCGCGGCAAAATCGCGCGCATTGCGGGTCAACCCGGGCAGGCACAGTAGCGGGGGCTTTCCCGCGGGTCCGGCATAGTCGCGGAAGTGCACCTTCAGCCCGTCACGGCTGGTCCAGAACCGATCGGTCCAGGCCTGCGGCACAGGAGCGGCGCTTGCCAGCGAGGCATTTGTAGCGGTCATCGCTTGGTTCTATTGCCCGATGCAGCGCAGGGCGCAAGCACGCGAACATGCGCGCAGGCGATGGTTAGCCAATCCTTTGCATTTGATGCCTATCGCGCTAATGGCCAAGAAAGTCCCGACGGGGCCGGTCAGGAGCGGACAAGACCTTGAGTACACCGCAGTTAGTTTCCTACGAACCGGCGACCGGTGCCGAAATCTGGCGCGGCAAATATGGCAATGTCGACGAAGTCGTCGACCGGGCCCGCCGCGCTTGGCCGGCCTGGGCCGCGCAGCCGCTTGCCAACCGGATGGAACTGATGCGGCGCTTCGCCAACGAAGTGCGCAAGGAAGCGGAAAAGCTCGCCACCCTGATCTCACGCGAGACCGGCAAGCCGCTGTGGGAAGCGCGGACCGAAGTCGAAAGCGTGATCGGCAAAGTTGAAATCTCGATCCGCGCCTATGCCGAGCGTTCGTCGCAGCGCAAGCTCGACAACGCGCTGCAAGGCACGGCGTCGCTGCGCCACAAGCCGCACGGGGTGCTGGCGGTGCTGGGGCCGTATAATTTCCCCGCGCACCTGCCCAACGGACACATTGTCCCGGCGCTGATTGCGGGCAATGCGATCGTCTTCAAGCCAAGCGAAAAGACCCCGGCGACGGGCGAGCTGCTGCTGCAGTGCTTCCACCGTGCGGGGATTTCCGCCGCCGTGGTCCAGCTGCTGGTTGGCGGGCCCGAAGAAGGCCAGGCGCTGGTCGGGCATGACGGGATAGACGGCGTCCTGTTCACTGGATCGGCGCACACCGGCATCGCAATCAACCGGCGGCTGGCGGCGCGGCCGGACAAGATCGTCGCGCTCGAGATGGGCGGGAACAATCCGCTGGTGGTGTGGGATACCCCCAAGATCATCGACGCGGCCGCATTGGTCGTCCAGTCGGCCTTCACCAGCGCGGGCCAGCGCTGCACCGCGGCGCGGCGACTGATCGTCAAGGCCAGCATGTATGACGCGCTGATCGCCGAGGTGAAGTCGCTGGCCGACCGGGTGATCGTCGGCGGACCGTTCGATGATCCCGCGCCGTTCATGGGCCCGGTAATCGACAACCAGTCGGCCGACGGCCTGACCGAAAGCTTCCTTTACCTGCTCAGCCACGGCGGCAAGGCGATCAAGCACATGATCCGCCCGCGCGACGACTTGCCGTTCCTGTCGCCCTCGATCATCGACGTAACTGCGGTCAAGGACCGGCCCGATGTCGAGCTGTTCGGACCGCTGCTGCAAGTGGTCAAGGTCAACGATTTCGATGAGGCGATTGCCGAGGCGAACAACACGCGGTTCGGCTTGGCCGCTTCGCTTGTTGGCGGCACCCCGCAGGAATACAACCGCTTCTGGGCCAATGTCCGGGCAGGCGTGATCAACTGGAACCGCCCTACCAACGGAGCGAGTTCGGCCGCGCCGTTCGGCGGGGTCGGCCTTTCGGGCAACCACCGGCCCAGCGCCTATTACGCGGCGGACTATTGCGCATATCCGGTCGCCTCGAACGAGATGGAACAGCCGCGCGCCGCATTGGGTGTGGGCCTGCGTGACGCCTAAAGCGGGGTTCCCACATCCGCTTCGTATACCGTGATCGCCCGCTCGCTGAGCCCCAGCCCGGCGCGTTCCTTGACCCATGTCTGCATGTGCGCCGTCTGCATATGCGCGGTCAGCTGCGCGCGGCTCTCCCACACTTCGCTGACCCGGATCAGGCCCCGATCGAGCAGATCGGCGGCGTAATTGTACTGGACGCAGCCCGCCTCGGCGCGCGTTGCCACCATCACCCGCGCCATCGCATCCTGCGCCTCGGCCAGCCGGTCCACCGGCAGGCGGAATTGACCGACGACGACAATCATCAGAACGATTCCTCGTAGACGCGGGCAATGTCGCCGCCCCATTCGCCGTTATATTTGTCGAGCAGGCGCTGCGCCGGGACCTTGCCGCTGGCGACGATCTCGTCGAGCGGGTTCAGGAACCCGCTCTCGTTGTCGCCCGCCGAATTGAGCCGCGCGCGCGCATTGAGCCCGCTGCGCGAGATCGCCAGCACGTCGGCGGCGATGTCCTTCAGCGTGCCGCCGCCCGGGATCGGCGCATCGAGCCCCAGCTTGGGCACCGCAGCGCGCAAGGCTTCGCGCCCGTCCATGTCCCAGTCCTTGACAAGGTTCCACGCCGCACCGAGCGCGCCTTGATCGTATAGCAGCCCGACCCAGAACGCCGGCAGCGCGCAAATCTTGTTCCACGGCCCGCCATCGGCACCGCGCATTTCGAGGAAGCTCTTCAATCGCACTTCGGGGAAGGCGGTCGAGAGGTGATCGACCCAGTCGCTCGCAATGGGCCGCTCGCCGGGCAGCACCGACAGCTTGCCGTCAAGAAAGTCGCGGAAGCTGAGGCCAGCGGCGTCGATGTATTTGCCGTCGCGGTAGACGAAGTACATCGGCACATCGAGCATGTACTCGACATAGCGATCGTACCCGAACCCGTCCTCGAACACGAACGGCAGCATCCCGGTGCGGTGCGGATCGGTGTCCGACCAGATGTGGCTGCGGTACGAAAGGTAGCCGTTTGGCTTGCCTTCGAGGAACGGCGAGTTGGCGAACAATGCCGTCGCGAGCGGCTGCAAGGCGAGGCTGGTGCGGAACTTCTGCACCATATCGGCCTCGCTCGAATAGTCGAGGTTGACCTGGATCGTGCAGGTCCGCAGCATCATGTCGAGCCCCATCGAGCCGACTCGCGGCATGTGACTGAGCATGATCTTGTAGCGCCCCTTGGGCATGATCGGCAGCTCGTCGCGGCGCTTGTCGGGCCACATGCCAAGTCCCAGGAAGCCCGTGCCGGTCTTGGCTCCGATCGCTTTGACCTGATCGAGATGCCGGCCGGTTTCGGCGCAGGTCTGGTGAAGGTTCTGCAGCGGCGCTCCCGACAGTTCAAGCTGGCCTGCGGGTTCAAGGCTGACCGCGCCGTCGCTGCCTGACAGCGCGATGACGTTCCCGCTTTCGATGACAGGCTCCCAGCCGTAGTCCTCCAGCGCCTTCAGCATCTCGCGGATGCCGCCCTTTTCGTCATAGGACGGGGCATGGTGGTCGCTGGTGCTGTAGACCAGCTTCTCGTGTTCGGTCCCGATCCGCCAATCAGCGGGGGGCTTTTCGCCCTTGATCATCGGGGCGAGAAGGTCCTCGCGGCTCTCGATCACAGGATCGTTGCGATTCGAAACTTGTCTTGTGCTCATGGGGGCGGAGTTAGTGTTTTGTTCGAGGGTGCGCTACCGAAAAATCCTCCCCGAAACGGGTGAGGAAACGCACTTACCAATCGCCCTTGGTTCCCATCCACAGCGCCGTCCCCGCAATCGCAGCGGTCTCCCCCCGCAGCACGCGCGGGCCAAGCGTAATCGCGCGGGTCTGCGGCAAGGCGCGGATCGCCGCGCGCTCGGCCTCGTCGAAGCCGCCCTCAGGCCCGGTCAGCAGCGCGGCAGGCCCCGCCTGCGCGCCAAATTGCTGCACAGCATTCTCGCCGCCGTTTTCATCGGCGAAGAACAACGCTCGGCGCTCCGTCCAGCCCTTGAGCAGCGCCTCCAGCTTCACCGGCGCAAGCAACTCCGGCAGCGCTGTCCGCGCACATTGCTCGGCCGCCTCAACCAGAATGCTGCGCGCCCGCTCAAGGTTGAGCTTGTCCGCCACGCAGCGCCGGGTCAGCACCGGCTGGATAGTCCGCACGCCCAGCTCGCAGGCCTTTTCCAGCACCAGATCGAACCGATCCTTCTTAAGCAGCGCCGCGCACAGCGTGAAATCGGGCACCTGCTCACGCGGGCGCAGCAAGGTCTCTGCGGTAAGCGCAACCGAACGCTTGTCGGCCGAGGTAACCCGCGCCGCCCATTGGCCGGTCACATCGTCACACAGCACCACCGCATCGCCTGTGGCAACGCGCATGACGCGCGACAAGTAATGCGCCTGCGGTCCTTCGATGGTCAGGTGCGCGCCAGCCCCCAGTTCCTGTGCGACAAACAGGCGCGGAGCACTCTTGGGCGGCCAGGCAGGGGTGGCGGGCATCTTGCCGCGATAGCCGAGGCGCTGGGCGCCGTCATCCTTGGTTTGCGGGAAACAACGATGGAAATGAGGGAATGTCTGGAATGGCGTGGAAAGCGGACGCTAGCAGTTCGCGCCTGAATCTGCCTGAACTTCGTTGACAGTGTTCCTCACGTTGATCCGCCGTTCGGTGCGAGCGAGATGGATTGCAAGGAAGAGCACACACGGGACGAACAAGAAGCAAACCACGAGAATGTTTGGCATTTGAGTTTGGAAGCAATTTGCAGCGCTTTCGGCGTCGAGCGAGCCGCACTCCCTGAGGACGAATCTGCGCCACAACAGAATGGCCAGTGCAAAACTTCCACACGCTCCCGTTAGCGCGCCAAATGCAATAAAACGTCTCACCACTTTTGGCTCTCCAATCGCACCAAAGCTCGCCATCTCGCGAGGGCTTCTGATGTCAGTGCACTAGCTGCCGTGGACTAACGTAGATCGCGAGACTTTCGCAGACGATCCCATAGCGCAAACCCGCTAAACGAGATCGCTACGAAGGCGACCACAAGCTGATACCATGAACCAGCTCGATCAAAGTACCACGTCGCCAAGTTGAGGCAACCGAGGGTGAGCGGAAACCAGACTTTCACTGCATATCTATCGGTAAATACAGTTCGCATCCGGAGAGACTATCTGGTCTGGCAAGTGTCCGCAATCGGGTCGTTAGCTGCCATCAGCCTGCCTGTCCTACACATCGCAAATGTGCCAATGGGCAGATATGTCATTTGAGAATTCATTTGGTGAGCGACTGCCTACGGCTTGGGCCAATCCGGTGGTCATTTTTTTATCGCCTAGACTGTGGTCCAAGCGGTCCAAGCCTGTTGGTGAAAAAGGCGGATATGCACTGTGACCGCCCAAATCGTCCCAGATTCGCAGCACAAGGGCCTGATCGCCGCGCTCCCGCAGCCGCTGCGCGATTATGCCCAGCTTGCGCGGTTCGACCGCCCGATCGGGTGGTGGCTGCTGTTCTGGCCGTGCGCCTGGGGGGTGCTGCTCGCGGGCGGGATGCCGAGCTTGCGGAGCGGGCAGTGGGCTTTGCTCGGCTGGCTGCTGCTCGGCTCGATCGCGATGCGCGGGGCGGGGTGCGTTTATAACGACATTGTCGATGCGGATATCGACCGCAAGGTGGCGCGCACCGCGCTGCGCCCGGTGGCGAGCGGGCGGGTGAGCAGCCGCGCGGCGTGGCTTTGGCTCGGCCTGCTGTGCCTGATCGGGCTGGTTGTACTGCTGCAACTGCGGTGGGAGGCGCAGCTGGTCGCGCTGGGCAGTCTGGCGCTGGTCGCGGCTTATCCGTTCATGAAGCGGATCACCGGCTTTCCGCAGGCGTGGCTGGGCCTCGTCTTCACCTGGGGCGCGCCGACCGGCTGGTTTGCGCTTCGCGGTGACCGGCTCGAAGTGCTTGCCGCGCTTTATGCGGGGTCGGTGCTGTGGTGCGTGGGTTACGACACGATCTACGCGCTGCAGGACCGCGAGGACGATGCCGGAATCGGGATCGGCTCCTCGGCGTTGACGCTCGGCACGCATGTGAAGGCCGGGGTGGCGGCGTTCTATGCGTGCGCCGTGCTGCTGTGGAGCCTCGCTTTCTGGTTGCTCCGGCTTGACTGGCTGGCGCTGGCGGCGCTGCTCCCGGCGGCGCTGCAAATGGGCTGGCAAGTCGTCACGCTGAACGAAGATGACGGCGACAATGCGCTCGCCCGGTTCCGCTCGAACCGCATGCTTGGGTTGCTGGTGGCGCTCGCCTGCTGGGTGGTCGGCAACGCCGGTGTGTAACCTCTACCGCATGACCAAGGGCACCGCCGAGGTCGCCAACCTGTTCGCGGCAGAGCCGGACCTTGCAGCCAATTACGGCACCGAGGTCTATCCCGGCTACCCCGGCTTGGTCGTCGCCGAAGGACGGGCGCGGGCGATGAACTGGGGGTTCCCGCTGGTGCTCAAGGGCAAGCAGGGCCAGCCGCTCAAACCCAAGCCGGTGACCAACGCGCGCGAGGACAAGCTCGATACCGCCTTCTGGCGCGACAGCTTCATGCGGCGGCGCTGCCTGATCCCGGTGAGCCAGTGGGCCGAACCGCGCGGGGCCGCCGGGCGCATGGTCCGATCTTGGTATGGCCTGCCGGATGAGGAGGTCTTCGCGGTGGCCGGACTGTGGCGGCAGAGCGCCGAATGGGGCGCGGTCTATACCATGGTGATGACCGCGAGCTGCATGCAGATGGACGATGTGCACGACCGGATGCCGGTGATCCTGCGCCGTCAGGATTGGGCGCAGTGGACCGCGGCAGGCCCCGAACAGGCCTTCGCGCTGTGCGAGACCTGGCCCGATCTGCTTACCTTGGAACATACCAACGGGCGCTGGGTCGATGGCGTGCCGATGGATGCGCAGCCGGGCTTGCTGTGAGCGGGTCAGCCGTAACTGACAATCTCGAATTCGATCCCGTCCCAGTCGAAGAAGTAGAACCGCCGGCCGGGTTCGTAATCGCCGTGGTTGAACGCGGTGAGGCCCGCGGCGGTGACGGTGCGTTCGGCCTCGTCGAGGTCATCGACCACCAGCGCGACATGGTTGAGCGGGGCGCCTTTGGCGTAGGGTCCGTGCGCACCGTCCTTGGTATAAACTGCGATGTAATCGCGCTCGCTGCCGACGTGGATGGTGCTGCCGCCGAGCAGCGACGGCCCGCGCCAGCGTTCGTGCCAGCCGCACAGGTCTTTGAGCAGCTGCGACATGCGTTCGGGATTGCTCACCGTGATGTTGACGTGTTCAAGCCAGCCGTTTGCCATAATTGCATTCCTTTATAATGAGTTACTGCGAATCTCTCGAATCGCGCTTCATCTTTGTGCAACCTCAAGCTAACTTGAGGTCAAGCAATTTGTGACGGAGTCGACCGATGAATCGCGATGACCTGCTACCGATCGGCGAACTGGCGCGGCGCACCGGGCTCGCGGTTTCGGCGATACGCTATTACGAGGACAAGGGCCTGGTCCAGGCGCTGCGCACCAGCGGCAACCAGCGCCGCTTCCTGCGCAGCGACATCCGCCGCCTGAGCTTCATCCTGATCGCGCAGAAGCTGGGGCTGGGCCTGACCCAGATCGAGGAAGAGCTGGCTAAGCTGCCGCAAGGCCGCACCCCGACGGTGAGCGATTGGCAGCGGATCAGCCGCTCATTGCGCACCGAAATCGACACGCGCATCCAGCTGCTCAACCGCACCCGCACCAAGCTCGACGAATGCATCGGCTGTGGTTGTTTGAGCCTGCAGCGCTGCGCGTTATACAACCGCGATGACCGTGCGGGGGCGGCGGGGCCGGGGCCGCGGTACGTGCTGGGTTAGCTACTCCGCCGCCAGCAGTTCTTCCGCCCCTTCAAGGTCGACGCTGACCAGCCGCGATATTCCGCGTTCGACCATCGTTACCCCGAACAGGCGGTGCATGCGGCTCATCGTCACGGCGTTGTGCGTGACGATCAGGTAGCGGGTGTCGGTTTCGCCGACCATCGCATCGAGCAGGTCGCAGAAGCGCTCAATGTTGGCGTCGTCGAGCGGTGCATCGACTTCGTCGAGCACGCAGATCGGTGCCGGATTGGTGAGGAACAGCGCGAAGATCAGCGCGATCGCGGTGAGCGCCTGTTCGCCGCCCGAGAGCAGCGTGAGCGACTGCAACCGCTTGCCCGGCGGCTGGGCGTAAATCTCGAGCCCCGCTTCGAGCGGATCATCCGAGTCGACCAGCGCCAGATGCGCCTGCCCGCCTTCGAACAGCCGGGTGAACAGGCGGCGGAAGTGCTGGTCGACCGCTTCGAACGCGGTGCGCAGCCGCTCGCGCCCCTCGCGGTTGAGGCTGCCGATCGAGCCGCGCAGCCGGTACACCGCCTCGGTCAGCTCGGCCTGTTCGGCGAGGCTGGTGCCGTGCTTCTCTTCTGCGGCGTCAAGCTCGTCGGCGGCGACCAAGTTGACCGGGCCGAGTCGTTCACGGTCGCCGACCAGCTTGTCATGCTCGGCGCTTTC
>JANYEY010000091.1 GCA_025359685.1 Sphingomonadaceae bacterium
TGGGCGGAGCGAAGGTAAGTTCGGTTTTATGAGTTTTGATAGAGGTCGTCGCGGACGTGGCCGCGACAAGCGGGACGGTTTCGGCGAAGACAGTTTCGATCCGTTTTCGGGCAGCGGTGATCGCGGCGGGTTTTCCGGCGGTGGTGGCGGCGGCGGCGGTGGACGCGGCGGCTATAACGGCGGCGGTGGCGGCGGATTCAGCGGCGGCGGTGATCGCGGCGGGTTTTCCGGCGGCGGCCAGCGTTCAGGTGGCGGCGGCTTCGGCGGCGGCGCACCGCGCGGCGGCGGCGGCGGCGGTGGCGGCGCAGGCGGTATGCCGGCCCAAGTGGTCGGTGAAGGCACCGGCGTTGTAAAGTTCTTCAACGCGCACAAGGGTTTTGGCTTCATCCAGCAGGATCAGGGCGGCGAAGATGTGTTCGTGCACATCAGCGCTGTCGAACGCGCCGGGCTGGAAGGCCTGGCCGAAGGTCAACAGGTCAAGTTCACGCTGGTCGATCGTGGCGGCAAAGTTTCAGCCAGCGATCTCGAAGCTGTGGGCGATGTGATCGCGGTTGAAAAGAAGGAAGAGCCGCAGCGCCAGTTGACTGGCGAACGCGCGACCGGGACGGTCAAGTTCTTCAACGGGATGAAGGGCTTCGGCTTTATCACCCGTGATGACGGTCAGCCCGATGCCTTCGTGCACATCAGCGCGGTTGAGCGTTCCGGCATGTCGGGCCTCAACGAAGGTGACCGGCTTGAATTCGATATTGAGGTCGACCGACGAGGCAAGTACTCGGCCGTCAACCTCACGCCGCATCAGGGTTGATCAGCCGGTGACGGGTGCGGTCGGATTTGACCGCACTCCCACAGCAAACTAGATGCTCGGCAATGGCGGTCCGCAAGGGCCGCCATTTGTCGTTTCCAGTTCCCGATTTTCTCAAAGGACCAATGCGATGTCGATTACCCCTCTCATGCCAGTCTATCCGCGCTGCGGCTTTCGCCCGGTGCGCGGCGATCACTGCCATCTGATCGGGGAAGACGGGCGCCGCTATCTCGATTTCGCGGCGGGCATTGCAGTCAATATCCTTGGGCACTCGCACGATGGGCTGATCAAGGCGATCCAGCGTCAGACCGAAACGCTGATGCACGTCTCGAACCTCTATGGCAGCCCGCAAGGCGAACGCCTGGCGCAGCGGCTGGTCGATCTGACTTTCGCCGATACGGTGTTCTTCACCAATTCAGGCGCAGAGGCGATGGAATGCGCAATCAAGACGGCGCGGGCCTATCACCAGCATGTCGGCAACGATCACAAGTTTGAGCTGATCACCTTCAACAACGCCTTCCACGGCCGCACGATGGCAACGATCAGCGCCTCAAGCCAGGAGAAGATGCACAAGGGCTTCATGCCTTTGCTGCCAGGCTTCAAGTACGTGCCGTTCGACGATCTTGAGGCAGCCAAGGCGGCGGTCGGCCCCAACACCGCAGGCTTCATGGTTGAGCCGGTGCAAGGCGAAGGCGGGATTCGCCCCGCCTCCGAAGCGTTCATGGAGGGGCTGCGCGCACTGTGCGACCAGCACGATCTGATGCTGGTGCTCGACGAAGTCCAATGCGGCGTTGCGCGCAGCGGCACCTTCTATGCCTATGAGCAATACGGGATCGAACCTGACATCCTCGCCACCGCCAAGGGCATCGGCGGCGGCTTTCCGCTCGGTGCGTGCCTCGCCACCGAAAAGGCGGCGCGGGGCATGGTGATCGGCGCGCACGGGTCGACCTACGGCGGCAATCCGCTGGCTATGGCGGCGGGCGAGGCGGTGCTTGACGCGGTCGCCAACGACGAGTTCCTTGCCGAAGTCCGCGCCAAGTCGGACCGCCTGCGCAGCCGGCTTGAGCAGTTCATCGGCAACTATCCCGAACTGTTTGAACTGGTCCGCGGCAAAGGGCTGATGCTCGGCGTCAAGATGAAGTTCGAGGCGCGCGGCTTTGTCGGCCACCTGCGCGACAATCACCAGCTGCTCACCGTGGCGGCGGGTGACAACACGCTGCGGCTGGTCCCGCCGCTGGTGATCGACGACAGCCATATCGACGAATTCTTCGACAAGCTCTCTGCCGGTGCGGCAAGCTTCGAGCCGCCGGAAGTGCCGCAATGACCCGGCACTTTCTCGACCTGAGCGATGCCGGGACTGACGCGCTCGCCGCGATGCTGAATGATGCGATCGAGCGCAAGCGTATCCGCACCGGCTGGCCCAAAGGCCTGCCTGATGACGATACGCCACTGCGCGGACGCGTGCTGGCAATGGTGTTTGAAAAGAATTCGACCCGGACCCGGGTGTCGTTCGACATGGCGATGCGCCAGCTTGGCGGAACCGCGCTGGTGCTCGATGCCGGCACCACCCAGCTGGGCCGCGGCGAGACTATTGCCGATACCGCGCGGGTGCTCAGCCGTATGGTCGACGCGATCATGATCCGGACCGACGACCACGCCAAGATCGAAGAACTGGCGCACTATGCCAGCGTTCCGGTGATCAACGGCCTGACCCATCAGTCGCACCCATGCCAGATCATGGCCGATCTGCAGACGGTGATCGAGCACGGCAAGGCGCTCCCCGGGCTTGAACTGGCCTGGCTGGGCGATGGCAACAATGTGCTGAGCTCGATCGTCGAAGCCGCCGGACTGCTGCACTTCAACGTGCGGATCGCCGTTCCCGAGGGCTATGATCCGGATCAGCACTACATCGACCGGGCGCGCGAGCAGGGGGCGCAGATCACCCTGACCCGCAATCCAGCCGAAGCAGTCGCAAATGCGGATCTGGTGGTGACCGATACCTGGGTTTCGATGGGCCAAGCCGACAGCGCGGCCAAGATCGCGGCGATGACCCCTTACCAGGTCAATCCGGCGCTGATGGCTGCGGCAAAGGCCGACGCTCTGTTTCTCCACTGCCTCCCCGCGCACCGCGGCGAGGAAGTGACCGACGCGGTGATCGACGGTCCCCGCGCGGTGGTCTGGGACGAGGCGGAGAACCGCATCCACGCCCAAAAGAGTGTGCTGCGCTGGGTATTCGGCCAGCTGTGAACCTGCCCGAGACCATCTCGGAGGATGAGACCGGCAGCGACCGCGTGCTGAGCTTCACAATCGCGGCGCGCCACGCG
This sequence comes from Sphingomonadaceae bacterium, assembly GCA_025359685.1. GTDB lineage: Bacteria > Pseudomonadota > Alphaproteobacteria > Sphingomonadales > Sphingomonadaceae > Novosphingobium. The sequence goes on from JANYEY010000091.1 coordinate 3,127, forward strand.
CGCGGACGAGTGGTGCGGCTTGGCCCGGTGCTTGGGACGATCCTTGCGGCGCACGCTTATCCGCCGGCAATCACGCACCTGCTGGCCGAAGCGCTGGTCGTCACGGCGCTGATCGGATCGCTGCTAAAGGATGGGGAAGGTCAGCTCACCATGCAGGCGCAAACCGAGGGCGGGATCGTCGAACTGCTGGTGTGCGATTACCGCTCGGGCGAGCTGCGCGGTTACGTTCGCCATGACGCGGAGCGGCTTGCGCAGCTTGGCGCCAATCCTTCGCTCTATGCCCTGTTCGGCAAGGGATACCTTGCGATCACCTTCGACATGGCGACGACCGGGCAGCGCTATCAGGGCATCGTTCCGCTTGAAGGCAGCACCCTGGCGGAAGCCTGCGAAAGCTATTTCGCGCAATCCGAGCAAGTGCCGACGCTGATTCGCGTTGCGGTGCGCAGCAGCGCATCGGGCTGCGTGGCTGGCGGCCTGTTGGTCCAGCATCTTGCCGAGGGTGAAGAAGGGCGCGAACGTCTTCACGTCAGGATGGATCACCCTGAGTGGGAGCATGTCGCCGCGCTCAGCGGATCAATCCGGCACGAGGAACTGGTCGATCCCGATCTGTCGCTTGAAGCGATGGTCTGGCGCCTGTTCCACGAGGAAGAAGAAGTGCGGGTTGAGCGAGGACCGCAACTGGTCCGCGGTTGCCGCTGCACCTTGGAACACTATGCCGACATCATTGGACGCTTCCCGGAGGAAGACCGCGCCGATATGCGCGACGAGCGGGGTCTGATCGTGATCGACTGCGCATTCTGCTCGAAAAAGTTCGAGCTCGGCGCTTAATCTTCAGCTCATCGACATAATTGCACGGTTGAGCGCTGGTTGGCGCTCTGTTACAAGTCGTCGCAACGATTGATTGCAAGTGCCGCTTCACGCGCATTCGGGGCCCAATTTGTCATGAGCAAGATCCAGACACGCATCCCGCTGGCTCTAGCATTGCTATTGGCTACCGCGGCGCCCGCGTTCGGCGGCGGGCCGTCTCTTGCCATGCTCGACCAGATCGAAGGCGGAAAGTGGGAGCTGCGCGAACGCGGTGCGCCGCCGCAGCAGATCTGCGTCCCGAGCGGCCGCCAGCTGATCCAGCTCCGGCACCCGGGGGCAAGCTGTACTGCATTCGTGATCGAGGACACGGCCGCTCAGGTTGTCGTGCAATACACCTGCGCCGGACAGGGCTACGGCCGGACCCAGATCCGCCGCGAAACCAACCGTCTGGTGCAAATCGACAGCCAGGGCATTGCCAATGGCTATCCCTTTGAAGTGTCGGCCGAGGCGCGCCGGGTTGGAGCTTGTTCGGGGCGTTAGGACCATTGCCAGCGCTGCGCCCAGCGGCTAGCCCGAGAAGATGCAGCGAGCTGGCACCGAAGATCCGCGCAAGGCAGTCGTGTTACTTTCCGGCGGGCTCGATTCGATGGTCTGCGCCGGGCTGGCGCGCGAATCGGGGTATGAGATCCAGGCGCTGACGATCGACTACAACCAGCGTCATCGCCGCGAGATTGAAGCTGCGAAAGTAATCGCCCGCGAAGTCCAGGTGCAGCGGCACGTGATCCTCCCGCTGGATCTGCGGCAGTTCGGCGGCTCGGCCCTGACTTCAGATATGGCGGTTCCGAAAGAGGGTGTGGGGCCAGACATTCCGGTGACCTATGTCCCGGCGCGCAACCTGGTGTTTCTGTCGCTGACGCTTGCATGGGCGGAGGCGCTTGGCGCGCGGGATATCTTCATCGGGGTCAACGCGCTCGATTATTCGGGCTACCCGGATTGCCGCCCTGAATTCATCGCCGCCTTTGCCGACTTGGCCGAACTGGCAACCAAGGCCGGAGCCGGGGGTGAGCGCTTCACGATCCACGCGCCGCTGCAATTCCTGGGCAAGGCAGAAATCGCCCTCGAGGCGCAGCGGCTCGGGCTCGATCCGGTCATGAGCTGGTCATGCTACGACCCGCAAGACGATGGCAGCGCCTGTGGCCTATGCGACAGTTGCCGCTTGCGGCGCGAAGGATTTGCCAAAGCCGGGCTCGAAGACCCGGTAAGATATGCAGTGGGTTGAGAGGACTGGATCGCAATGAACGATGAACCGACGGGCGAAAGCCCACAGCCGCGTGCGAGTTCCTACAGTTGGTACGTGCTCGGCGTGCTAGTGCTGGTTTATATCCTCAACTTCATCGACCGACAGATCCTCAGCATCCTTGCGGTAGATATCAAGGCCGACCTCAATCTGAGCGATAGCCAATTGGGCTTCCTCGGCGGCGCGGCATTTGCTGTTTTTTACGCCCTGTTCGGCATTCCGCTTGGGCGGCTGGCCGATAATTGGAGCCGAGTGCGGCTGCTTTCTGGCGGGCTGGCGATATGGTCGGCAATGACCGCGCTGTCGGGTTTTGCCAGCAACAGCTGGATGCTGACGCTGGCGCGCATGGGGGTTGGCGTGGGCGAGGCCACCGCCAGCCCGACTGCGTACTCGCTGATCTCCGATCATTTCCCCAAGCGCCAGCGTGCCACGGCGCTGTCAATCTATTCGTCGGGACTCTATCTGGGTGGCGGCGTTTCGCTGCTGATTGGAGCATGGATCAAGCAGGCCTGGACCAAGGCATATCCGGTCGACGCGCCGCTCGGTTTGGTCGGATGGCAAGCCGCGTTCCTCGCGGTTGGTCTGCCCGGCTTGGTGATGGCGCTGTGGGTGTCGACCCTGCGCGAGCCGCTGCGCGGGGCGATGGACGGCGATGTGCGCGACAGTTCGCCGCAACCATTTGCGACTTTCTTTCAGGATCTGGCCGGGATCGTCCCGCCGTTCACGGTGCTAGGGGCATGGCGGCGCGGCCCGGCGGCGTTGGCGATCAATCTGATCGTGGCAGGGATTCTCGCAATCTTTGCCTGGCTGATGATCGGCGTCACTGGCAACAAGCCGCAATGGCTTTCGGTCAGTTTCGGTTACTATGCGGTGTTTTCATGGGCGTGCACACTGCGCGCGCGCGACCCTGCCACATTCCGCCTTATCTTTGGCACTCCGGCGTTCGTCTGTACGACGCTGGGCTACGGTCTGATTTCGCTGGTCGCATATGCCTTGGCTTTCTGGGCCGCGCCTTATGCCGAGACGGTGCTCAAACTGCCGAAGCTGGAACTGGCATTCGTGCTGGGTGCCAATGGCGCGGTCGCCGGATTTCTAGGCGTAATCATCGGCGGGTGGATCGCCGACCGGCTCCGCGAGCGGCATCCGGCCGGGCGTCTCCTGGTC
>JANYEY010000003.1 GCA_025359685.1 Sphingomonadaceae bacterium
TGGCTGGGAGTGTACTGCTTTGCCCAGGGGAAGCTCATCGTGGTCTACCTCAACCGATCTTGACGACGGTGTCTGACGTGAATTCGTACGGCGGCACTTGCAAGTTCTTAGGAGCCGGACCCTTGCGAATGCGCGCGGCGGTATCGTAGGTCGAGCCGTGGCACGGGCAGAAATAACCGCCGAACGCCCCGCGGCTGGCCTCTTCGCCTGGTCCCGCACCCAGCGGCACGCAGCCAAGGTGAGTGCAGACGCCCATGGTGATGAGCCAGTTTTCCTTGCCCTTTTTGTTCTTGTCGGCGTTGACCGTACGGTCTTCCAGGCTCTGCGGATCGCGCAGTTCGCTGAGCGGCACGGCCTTGGCCTCGGCCACTTCCTTGGGCGTCAGGTTGCGCACGAACAGCGGCTGCTTGCGGAACAGCGCCTTGACCGCCTGCCCCGGGGCAATTGCGGAAAGATCGATCTCGGCCGAGCTTTCGGCGAGCACGTCGGCCGACGGCCACATCTGGCTGATCAGCGGATAGAGGACGGTAACCCCGCCAACTCCGGCCGCGCTGACTGCCGCAATGTTGATGAAATCGCGCCGACGGACACCGTCTTCCGGGGTACCGTTGTTGTCGTCGTCAGACATGGTCGAACCGATCCTGTACTGTTCTGCCGGCCCGCTCTTTGCGCCGTTCGCGCGCATCCAGTCGAACCCAATCAAATTCTGCTTGGCAAATTCTGCTTGGCAAAGCCCCTATGCGAACCGCTCGTGCCCCGCAAGTGCCGGGTGAACGGCCCGATTGGCGCGCCTGATAGACGAGGGCCATGCCCCTGCCAACTGTCTATTTGTGCAGGGTCGTTGCGGGCTTTGCATCTCGCTAGGCCAGGCCGATCAGCGAGATCTGGCGGCCATAGTCGGGTTCGTGCAAGTGGGTGGCGCGGCGGAACGAATAGAACCGCGCCGGATCGGGGTAAGTATCGAGCCCGAGCTTGTCGATAGCGCCGATTCCCGCCGTTTCCAGCCGCGCCGCGACATAGCCTTCAAGATCGAACTGCGCGTGGCCCGCGGCACCAGCGGCAAAGAACCGCGCATTGGTTCGGTCATCGGCGCAAAACCGGTCGGCAAAGCCCTGATCGACTTCGTAGCTGGCCTGCGCGATGCACGGACCGATCGCGGCGGTAATCCGGCTACGCTTTGCACCCAGCGCCTCCATCGCGGCAATCGTGTTGTCGGTCACCCCGGCCAGCGCACCCTTCCACCCGGCATGCGCTGCGCCGATCACTCCGGCAATCCGGTCCGCCAGAAGCACCGGTGCACAGTCGGCAGTGACCACGCCGAGCACCAGCCCGGGCCGCGCGGTGGCCATTGCGTCGGCCTGCGGGCGGCGATCGTCGGCCCAGGGCACGCTGACCGTGATGCAATCGGGCGAATGAACCTGAAACACACTGACCAGGCGCGCGCCGGGCAGCACGGCACCCACCGCCAGCATGCGGTTACCCGCCACCGCGCGCTCATCATCGCCCGAGCCGAGACCGGCATTGAGCCCGGCTACCAACCCGGTCGAGCGCCCGCCGCGCCGCCCGAGGAAGCCATGCGGCACGCCCGCCAGCACACTGCTGCGGAAGATTTCGGGGTGATCAGCCAAGGCTTTTGCTAACTTGCTCGAACGAATCCTTCGACAGCCCCGGCGCGGCGACGATCCTTTCCAGTTCGGCGCGCATCAGCGCGGCACGCTTGGGCTCAAGCCGTCGCCACCGGCCGAGCGGGGCGACGAACCGCGCAGCGGTCTGCGCGTTGACCGGATCGAGCGCCAAGATCAGGTCGGCGATGATCCGGTAGCCCGCCCCGCTCGCGTCGTGGAAAGCGCCCGGATTGCCCGCCATCGCCATATACAGCGCGCGCACTCGGTTAGGGTTGCTCATGGTGAAATCGGGGTGCGAGGCGAGCGCGCGAACATGATCGAGCACAGCTGCGTGCAGCGATCCGGCCTGCAGCGAGAACCACTTGTCGATGACCAGCGCGTTGCCGGCAAAGCGCTGATGGAACGCGGCAAGCTTTTCATCGCGCAGCGGCGTGTCGAGGCCGCACAGCACCATCAAGGCGCCTTGGCGATCGGTCATGTTGTCAGCCGCATCGAACTGCGCGGCAGCCAGCCCCGCCGCCCGTCCCGGCGCGCCAGCAGCGAGCAGAGCGAGGGCCTGGGTCTTGAGCTTGCGCGCGCCGCGCGCTTCGGCGGAGAGGCTATACGGAACCGACAAGGCGCGCTGATGCAGCGCCGCAAGTTCCGCTTCAAGCTTGCCGCCAAGCTCGGCCTTGAGGCCTTCACGGGCAGCACGGATTGCCCCGGGATCGGCCGCAGCGAACTGTTCGGCCAGGTATCCTTCGCCGGGCAGGATCATCAATTCGCCGCGCATCAGGTCATCGAGCGCGGGATCCTCGATCACCGCCTTAAAGGCGCGAACGATGTCCTCGCGCGCCGCATCGCGTTCGGCGCCGCACAACATGCCGCCCGAAATGTCGGCGACCAGATGCTGAACGACGAGCTGCTGTAGCGCCTCATACCGCGCGAACGGATCGTCATCATGCGCAGCGAGAAAGACGAGATCGCTGGCACTGATATCGCTGCCGATCTGCACCGGAGCCGAGAAGCCGCGGTTCAAAGAGAGCACCGGGCGGGCGGCAAAGCCGGGAAAAGCGAACTGCATCTCTGCGCGATCCAGCACGATGAGCTGTTCGCCCCGATGCTGGCCGCTCGCACGATCGAACAGGGCGAGCCGCAGCGGGATCACCATCGGTTGCTTGCCCGCTTGCCCCGGGGTGTCGGGCACCACCTGGGTCAGGGTCAGGGTCGCGATATCGTCTTCATGGGTTAGCGTCGCGGTCACCTTGGGGGTCCCGGCTTGGCTGTACCACAGGCGGAACTGGGTGAGGTCGAGCCCTGCCCCAGTCTCGATCGCCGCAACAAAATCTTCGCAAGTTGCCGCTTCGCCGTCGTGGCGGTCAAAATACAGGTCGGTCCCGGCGCGGAAGCGTTCCTCGCCCGCCATGGTCCGCATCATGCGGATCACCTCGGCGCCCTTGTTGTAAATCGTGGCGGTGTAGAAGTTGGAGATCTCCTGATAGCTGTCAGGCCGGATCGGGTGCGCCAGTGGCCCCGAATCTTCCGGGAACTGCGCCGCCCGCAGCATCCGCACATCCTCGATCCGTTTGACACTGGCGCTGCCCATGTCCTGGCTGAACAGCTGGTCGCGCAGCACGGTGAAGCCTTCCTTGAGGCTGAGCTGGAACCAGTCGCGGCAGGTCACCCGGTTGCCCGACCAATTGTGAAAGTATTCGTGGGCGACCACGCCTTCGATCCCGTCATAATCGCCATCGGTCGCCACTTCGGGGTCGGCCAGGATATAGCGGGTGTTGAAGACGTTGAGCCCCTTGTTCTCCATCGCCCCCATGTTGAAATCGGCCACCGCGACGATGTTGAACAAGTCGAGATCGTATTCGCGCCCGAAGGTCTCCTCGTCCCACTTCATCGAGGCTTTGAGCGCGGTCATCGCGTGATGCGTGCGGTCCTGATCGCCATCGCGAACCCAGATATTGAGATCGACCGTGCGGTCGCTCATGGTCGTGAAGCTATCGTGGTTGGCCACTAGATCGCCCGCGACCAGTGCGAACAGATAGCTCGGCTTGGGCCAGGGGTCGTGCCATTCGGCCCAATGGGCACCGCCTTCGCCTTCGCCCTTCGCCGTGCAGTTGCCGTTGGAGAGCAGCACTGGAAAAGCCACCTTATCGCCCTCCATCCGCACCGAGTAGACCGACAGCACGTCGGGCCGATCGGGGAAGAAGGTGATCCGGCGGAAGCCTTCGGCCTCGCACTGGGTGCAGAGCATCCCGTTCGAGCCATAGAGCCCCATCAGCTGGGTGTTGCGCGCGGGTTCGATGTCGGTCGTGACGCTAACCTCGTGAGCATCACCGGGCAGATCGATCAGCAGGTCGTAGCCATCCATGCGCCAGTCGTTGACTGCCTGGCCATCGACCAAAACCGCTGCGGGGCTGAGGCCGTCTCCGTTCAGGCGCAAGGTCTGGCTCTCGCCGTTGCGCCTGACCTTGAGCGTCGCCGCCACGCGGGTTTGCTCAAGCCCCAGATTGAACGCCAATGCCACTTCGGGCACCAGCCATTCGGGCGGCTGGTAGTCCTCGCGGCGGATCACCTTGGGACCATGATGATGCGGGGCGGCGGGGGGAGCGTCGGCGGGCGGGGTGAGGGTGGCATCCATAACGCGCGACTGTAGGGTGGCGCAGCGCCCAAGGCCAAGCCCAAACTTGCGCTTGACAGTACTCCGTACGGCGGCGCAGTGTCTTGGCAATGCAATACACCAAGAGGGGGTTCCATTGCGCCACAAATTCCTGCCGCTCGCCGCGCTGGCGCTGCTCGCGATTCCGAGCATCGCGCATGCCGCCGCTTTCGATGTCGAAACCGCGACTCGCGCCTGGCTTGATACGCTGCAAGGCCCGGCGCGGGCCAAGAGCGACGCCTACTTCGAAGGCGGCTACTGGCTGATCTTGTGGGGAACCGTGGTTTCGGTGTTGATCGACGGGCTGCTGCTGCGCTTCGGCCTGTCGGCGCGGTTTCGCGATTTGGGCGAGCGAGTGTTCAAGGCGAAAGCCGGGGTCACCTGGGTCACCGCGCTGTGTTATTCGCTCGCGGGCACGCTGCTGACCCTGCCATGGTCGATCTACACCGGGTTCGTGCGCGAGAAACAGTACGACCTGATGAACCAGACCTTCGGCGCATGGCTGTTCGATCTGACGAAAGATGTCGGCATCAACTTCCTCATCGTTCCGCTGATCGTCATGGCGATTTACGCTGTGATCCGGCGCTTCCCCAGAAACTGGTGGGTCGCCGCGACCGGGGTGATCGCCGCGTTCTTCGCCTTCGGCATGCTGCTCGGCCCGGTCTATATCGCGCCGCTGTTCAACACCTATACCGAGCTGCCCGCCGGGCCGATCCGCGACCGCATTGTTGCCATGGCCAAATCGAAGAACATTCCGGCCGAGCACATCTACCTGTTCGATGCCTCGAAGCAGTCGAAGGCGATTTCGGCCAATGTCTCTGGCATCGGCCCGACGATGCGGATCAGCCTCAACGATAATCTCCTCAACCGCAGCACCCCGCAAGAGATCGCGGCGGTGATGGGGCATGAGATGGGCCATTATGTCTTGAACCATGTGTGGTGGGGGCTGGCTTTCTTCAGCGCATTGGCGGCGCTCACAATGTTCCTCGTCTCGCGCATCGCCCCCGCCTTGATCGCGCGCTATGGGGCGCGCTGGGGCGGAATTCGCGACCTCGGCGATCCCGCCTCGCTGCCGGTGCTGGGGATCCTGATCGCGACGTTCATGTTAATCGCTACACCCATCACCAAGTCCATGATCCGGGTTGATGAGAGTCAGGCCGACGCCTTTGGGCTCGACGTAGCGCAAGAGCCTGACGGCTTCGCCTCGGTCGCAATGAAGCTCAGCGAATACCGCAAGATCGAACCCGGCCCGATTGAGGAAGCGCTGTTCTTCGACCATCCTTCGGGCGCAACCCGGGTGCGGATGAGCATGCAGTGGAAGAAAGACCATGTGCCGGACGCGCAGATGGTCGTGCCGCCGCCGATGCCGCAGGCCGAATTGAAGCCGCAGTAAGCCAGACCGGTGCGTCCGCGCCTGTTCATCTTCGGCCTGGGCTACAGCGCCGGGCGGATCGCCGCTGCAGCCGAGGCGCAGGGATGGGAGGTCGTCTCGACCGGACGCGCAGGCACGCTGGCCTTCGAGGATGACGGCGCGGTTCGGCTGGCGCTGGCGGATAGCGACCAGGTGCTAAGCTCGGTGCCTCCGTCGGCCGATGGCGATCCGGTGCTGGAGCGTTACGACGCGGCCCTGACGGGCAGGCGGCTGACTTATCTTTCATCGACCGGGGTCTATGGCGATTGCGGCGGGGCCTGGGTCGATGAAAGCGCGCAAATTGGCACAGGCCGCCGCACTGCGCGCAGCGATGCCGATGCTGCTTGGCTGGCCTGCGGCGCGCGGGTGCTGCGGCTGCCGGGAATCTATGGCCCCGGCCGTTCGGCGCTCGATCGGGTGCGCGAAGGCCGGGCGCAGCGGATCGACTTGCCGGGGCAGGTGTTTAGCCGGGTCCATGTCGATGACATTGTCAGCGGCGCACTGGCGGCTTTCGAAGCCCCGCCCGGCGCCTACAACCTGTCCGACGATCTTCCCGCCAGCCAGAACACGGTGATCGAAGCGGCCTGCGCGCTACTGCGCGCTGCGCCTCCGCCCCGGCTCTCGCTCGAGGCGGCGCGACTCAGCCCGCAAGCGCGCGCCTTTTACGACGAGAACCGCCGCGTCGCGAACGGCAAGGCCAAGCGCTTGCTCGGCTGGAAACTGCGTTACCCGACCTACCGCGAAGGGTTGGCGGCCTTAGCGGCGACTGCCTAGCGCGACGATCAGTCCGGCCAGCACCAGCACAGCACCGCCAATCGCCAGCGAAGTCCAGTGGTAGCCTTCGAACAGCGTCGACAGCGCCATCGCCACCACCGGGATCAGCACGCTGTTATAAGCCGCGCGGCCCGGGCCCCACTCGCGCAGCAGCAGCGAATAGAGCGGGAAGGTCAGCACCGTGCCGATCAGCGCGAGATAGACGACCCCGGCGAGGTAGGCCGGGGCGAGATCGATCACCGGCGGCCCGGTGGTCACCCAGGCATAGGCGGCATTGCCAAGCGAGCCGGTCAGCATTGCCCAGGCCAGCAGCACCGGGATCGCCTCGCGCCGCGCGGCTTCGCCGGCTTGCAGCACATTGGCCGCCGACGCGCTGAGGATCGCGCCGGTCACCAGCGCCAGACCGAGCAGCACCGCGCCGCCGGTCGGCGCAATGTGGTATTCGTGCAGCATCAGCAATCCGATCCCGCCCATCGCAATGGCCGAACCGAGCAGAAACCGCCCACTGACCTGCGCGCCGATGAACAGGCGCGCGAACAGCGCATTGGGCACAATCAGCAAAGCGAACATCACCGCCACCAACCCCGAGGTGAGATAGCGTTCGCTTTGATAGACCAGCTGGAAATTGGCGAAAAACTGAAAGAACCCGACCACGCCCGCGAGCAGCAGTCCGCGCCGCCCGAGCAACAGCCGCTCGCCGCGGACCACGGCGAGCACGAACATGCCAAGGCAGGCCAGGCTGAACCGGTAGGTCACCGACCAGGCCGGCGGCACCGGGCCCAGCTGGGTCTTGATCACCAGCCAGGTTGAGCCCCAGACCAAGGTAGTAACGGCAAAGGCAATCAGCCCGCGGGTGCGGGCGGAACCGGCATCACTCATAACGCAGTGATCGCTGCGGCCAATGCGGCGGCATGCAAGGGATCGGTGTTCCACGCGGTGACCAGCCGCGCGGCACCATCGCCCCAGTCGTAGAAGCTGAAGCCTTGTGCGCGCAAAGCCTCGCGCTCGGGTGCGGTCATCGTCAGGAACAGTTCGTTGGCCTCGACCGGGTGCATCAGCCGGTCCGCCGCCGCCTGACCCAGTTCCTGCGCGGCGGCATTGGCGGCGCGAGCATTTTCCAGCCACAAGTCGTTCTCGAGCATTGCCAACAGCTGCGCCGCCAGGAACCGGCCTTTCGATTGCAGGTGTCCGGCCCGCTTGCGCCTGAGCCGCGCGAGGTCGGCCAGCTCCATATCAAAGAAGACCAGTGCCTCGGCGCTCATCCCGCCGTTCTTGACGCAGCCGAACGACAACGCACTCGCGCCCTGGCAGGCCTCCCACGGGGTGCATTCGAGGAAGGCCACGGCATTGGCAAAGCGTGCGCCATCGACGTGCAGCTTGAGCCCGTGCTGCACTGCGCAAGCAGCGATCGCAGCCATTTCGGCGCGCTGGTACGCACGACCATATTCGCTCGCCTGGGTGACCGAAATGGCGTGCGGCTGGACCTGGTGAACGTCCTTGCGGATCGCGCCAATCGCTGCGTCGATGGTCCCCGGGGTCAGCTTCGCGCCTTCGCCCTCAGCCAGGATCAGCTTGGCGCCGTGGGTGTAAAACCCCGGCGCGCCGCACTCGTCGGTCTCGATATGGGCTTCGCGGTGGCAGATCACCCCGCCGTGCGGCGCCACCATGGTGGCGAGCGCGAGGCAGTTGGCGGCGGTTCCGGTGGCGACCCACAGCACCGCGCAAGGCCGCCCAAACAGTGCAGTGAACTTCGCGTCGAGTTCGAGGCTCAGTGCATCGTTGTCATAGGGCGGCTGCGGCGCATCGGCGGCGCGCATCGCCTCCCAGACCTTGGGATGAACAGCGGCGGCATTGTCGGAAAGGAACTGCATCGCCATGTTGCATTGCGGGCGGCGACCAGCCGCGTCAAGCTTCGGAGGCTTTCATGGACGACGTCACCATCACCAGTCACGATTCCGGCACTCACGGCGAATATCACGCGGCGGTCGCCGGGAGCAGCGCGATCGGACGGCTGACCTGGACCCAGCAGGGCGCAGTGCGCACCGCCGAGCACACGCTGGTCCCGCCCGAGATCGGCGGGCGCGGCGTGGCAGGCAAACTGGTCGAGGCGCTGATTGCTGATGCTCGCACGCAACATTTCCGGATCGTTCCGCAATGCAGCTACGTCGCGGTGGCATTCAAGCGGCATCCCGAATGGGCCGACCTTCACGCCTGAGCCGCAGCACATCGCAAAGGTTGCTTAATTGGGCTTTACCGCGCGCGGTAAGACGAGCTTCATCCTGCAGCGCGCATCGCATCGTGGACCAGGGGACATCGCTGATGGAGGACGCCATGCGCTATGTCTTATATGCCGCCGCAGCGGTGGCGATTGCCGCCTTATGGCTCAATACCAGCCCGCAGGGCAGCCGCTTCAAGCGGCACATGACCGAGCATCCCGCCGAATCGGGATCGCTGTACTGACTCAGCAGAGGCTGGTTCAGGCAAGGATTCCGGGCAGGTCGAGGCCCTGATCGCGCGCGCAATCGAGCGCGATATCGTAGCCCGCATCGGCGTGGCGCATCACCCCGGTGGCAGGGTCATTCCACAGCACGCGCGCCAAGCGCCGCGCTGCCTCTGCCGTGCCATCGGCGACGATCACCATGCCCGAGTGCTGCGAATAGCCCATGCCCACACCGCCGCCGTGGTGGAGCGAGACCCAGGTTGCCCCGCTGGCACAGTTGACCAGCGCGTTGAGCAAGGGCCAGTCCGATACCGCGTCCGAACCATCGCGCATCGCTTCGGTCTCGCGGTTGGGCGAGGCGACCGAGCCCGAATCGAGATGATCGCGCCCGATCACCACCGGCGCCGATAGCTCGCCCGAAGCAACCATCTCGTTAAAGGCGAGGCCGAGCCGGTGGCGATCGCCAAGGCCAACCCAGCAGATCCGCGCCGGGAGCCCCTGGAACTGGATCTTCTCACGCGCCATGTCGAGCCAGCGGTGCAGCGCCGGGTTGTCTGGCATCAGCTCCTTCACTTTAGCGTCGGTTTTGTAGATGTCTTCCGGATCGCCTGACAGTGCCACCCAGCGGAACGGCCCGATCCCGCGGCAGAACAGCGGGCGGATATAGGCGGGGACGAACCCGGGGAAGGCGAAGGCATCGGTCACGCCTTCATCGAACGCGACCTGGCGAATGTTGTTGCCATAGTCGGTGGTCGGCACGCCGCGCTTCTGGAACTCGAGCATCGCTTCGACATGCCGCGCCATGCTTGCCTTGGCGGCCTTCGCGACCACCTCGGGCTCGCGCTCGCGCTTTTCGGTCCATTCGGCGACAGTCCAGCCGGCGGGGAGGTAGCCGTTGACCGGATCGTGCGCGCTGGTCTGATCGGTCAGCAAGTCGGGCAAGATCCCGCGCGCCAGCATCTCGGGCAGCACTTCGGCGGCATTGCCGAGCAGGCCGACCGAGACCGGGGCGTTGCTCGCCTTGGCCGCATCGATAATTGCCATCGCCTCGTCGATCGTCTCGGCCGTCCGGTCGAGGTAGCCGGTGCGCAAGCGCATCTCGATCCGGCTGCGCTGGCATTCGATCGCCAGGCAGCTCGCCCCCGCCATGACCGCGGCGAGCGGCTGCGCCCCGCCCATCCCGCCGAGCCCGGCGGTGAGCAGCCAGCGCCCGCCAAGATCGCCGCCGAAATGCTGGCGGCCCATCTCGACGAAGGTTTCGTAAGTGCCCTGCACGATCCCCTGGGTGCCAATGTAAATCCAGCTTCCCGCGGTCATCTGGCCGTACATTGCGAGGCCCTTTTTATCGAGCTCGCTGAAGTGTTCCCAGGTCGCCCACTTGGGCACGAGGTTGGAATTGGCGATCAGCACCCGGGGGGCGTCAGCATGGGTTTTGAATACGCCCACTGGCTTGCCCGACTGGACCAGCAGCGTCTCGTCATCGTTCAGCCGCCGCAGGGTTTCGACGATCTTGTCATAGCTTTCCCAATCGCGCGCGGCGCGGCCGATCCCGCCGTAAACCACAAGCTCTTCGGGCCGCTCGGCGACATCAGGGTGAAGGTTGTTCATCAGCATCCGCAAGGGGGCTTCGGTCAGCCAGCTTTTCGCAGTCAGGTCGGTACCGGTGGCGGCACGGATCACGCGGCTGTTGTCGAGACGGGTCATGGTTCAGCGTCCTTCGGCAAATGTCAGGCAGGCACCGATCAGCGCCTTGAGGGTGGGAAGAATGGCGGAGGCTGCATTGCGCGGGGCGGGCCAATTGGCCTCATCGGGAGCATCGGGCTCGTCCATGTAACCGCGCATCGCCAGTTCCATCTGCACCGCATGGACGCCGTCAACGGGCGCGGCGTAATGCCGGGTGGTCCAGCCGCCCTTGAAGCGGCCGTTGGCAACCCAGCTGTGGCCGGACTTGGCGCAGACCTCTAGCAGCGCGGCCTCCAGCGCGGGATCGCAGGTTGCCCCTCCATTGGTGCCAAGGTTGAACAGCGGCAGCTCGCCCTCAAACAAGCGCGGGATGCAGCTGCGGATCGAGTGCGCGTCGTACAGCACGACGCGCGGGTGCGTCTCGCGAAGGCGAGAGATCTCGGCAGCCAGCGCGGTGTGATAGGGATCGAAGAAGGTCTTGCGCCGCCACGCGATCTCGTCCTCTTCGGGCGCGAACCCACGGTACAACGGCTCGCCGTCAAAGGTGGTGGTGGGGCAGAGTTCGGTCGTCGCCTGCCCCGGATAGAGCGACGCGCCCGAGGGATCGCGGTTGACGTCGATCAGCGAGCGGCTGACCTCGGTCGCCACGGTGGTCGCGCCCAGATCGCGAACGAAGCAGTACAGCTCAGCGATCCACCAGTCGGCATCACGCCGGGCGAGCCACGGTGAGACGAAACGGTCCTCGACGCCGCCCAGCCCGGTGCCGCCGTGCGGGAAGGCAACGACCAGCGGGGCCTCGCCGCGATGGACGTGAAGCCAGTCGTTCACGTGGCCAGACCCGGCAGGGCAATCCCCACCGCATGGGCCAGCGCGCCCGAACGGATCAGCGCATTCGCGGCCTGCATATCGGGGTGGAAGTGACGGTCTTCGGCGAGCGCGGGCACCACTGCGCGGAGCAATCGCCGCGCCGCCTCAAGCGCGGATGACGAGGCCAGCGATGCGTGGAACTCGCAGCCCTGCACTGCCGCAAGGAGCTCGATCCCGAGCACCGCCTCGGCATTCGCCAGCATTGGCGCGAGACGGCGGGCGCCATGCGCCGCCATCGAAACATGGTCTTCTTGGTTGGCCGAAGTGGGGATCGAATCGACACTCGCCGGATAGGCCATCTGCTTGTTCTCGCTGACCAGCGCGGCGGCGGTAACCTGCGGGATCATGAAACCGGAGTTGAGCCCGGGATGCGCCGTAAGGAAGGCGGGCAAGCCCGATAGTGCCGGATCGACCAGCATCGCGATCCGCCGCTCCGCAATACTGCCGGTCTCGCACAGCGCCAGCGCGATCATGTCGGCGGCGAAGGCGACCGGCTCGGCGTGGAAGTTGCCGCCCGATAGTGCCTCGTCAGTATCTGGAAAGATCAGCGGATTGTCCGAAACCCCGTTGGCCTCGGTCAACAAAGTGGTTGCCGCCTGCCGCAGCAGGTCGAGCACCGCGCCCATCACTTGCGGCTGGCAGCGCAAGCAATAAGGATCCTGCACGCGCGGATCGTCGACTGAATGGCTGGCGCGGATTGCGCTGCCGGCCATCAGTTCGCGCAAGGTCGCGGCCACCTCGATCTGCCCGCGATGTCGGCGCAGCGCGTGGATGCGCGGATCGAACGGGGTGTCCGAGCCCTTGGCTGCCTCGGTTGAAAGCGCGCCGGTGACCAGCGCTGAGCGGAACAGGGTCTGCGCGCCGATCAATGCGGCGAGCGCATTGGCCGCGGAGAACTGCGTGCCATTAAGCAGCGCGAGGCCTTCCTTGGGGCCTAGCTGCAGCGGCACCAGTCCAGCCTCGGCCAAGGCCTGGGCGGCATCCACCCGCGCCCCATCGACCCAGATCTCGCCCACTCCAATCATCGCTGCGGTCATATGCGCTAGCGGGGCAAGGTCGCCGCTCGCTCCGACCGAGCCTTGGCACGGCACCAACGGGGTCAGCCCGCGCGCCAGCATCCCCTCGAGCAGCGTAACCGTGGCGGGACGCACTCCGCTGGCACCCTGACCAAGGCTCGCGAGCTTGAGCGCCATCATCAGCCGCACCACCGGCACCGGCGAAGGCTCGCCCGTCCCCGCCGCGTGGCTCAGCACAATATTGCGTTGAAGCACGGCGAGGTCGGCGTCATCGATTCGCACCGAGGCCAGCTTCCCGAACCCGGTGTTGATCCCGTAAACCGGCTCACCCCGGGCGACGATCCGTTCGACTGCGGCAGCGCTCGCGGCAATGCGCGCGCCGGACGATGGATCGAGCCGCGCGGGGGCACCGCGATAGACCGCTTCCCATTCTCCGAGCGAAACCTCGCCCGGCTGCAGCACTACCTCGTTCATGTCCCTCTCCAGACCCGTGCATGGAGCGGCCTTGCGCCCATGCGATAAACCAGTTCAGCCGGGTCCTCGACATCCCAGATCGCCAGATCGCAGCTTTTGCCCGCGCCGAGCGAACCGCATTCGTCCTGCAGACCCAGCGCCCGCGCGGCGTTGATCGTTACCCCGGCAAGGCATTCGGCGACGGTCAGGCGGAAGCAGGTCGCGCCCATGTTCATCGCCAAGAGCAACGATGTCAGCGGACTGGTGCCGGGGTTGCAATCGGTCGCCAGCGCAATCGGCACCCCGGCGGCGCGCAGCGCGGCGATCGGGGGAAGCTGCGTCTCGCGGCAGAAATAATAGGCCCCGGGGAGCAGCATGGCGACCGTGCCCGCCGAGGCCAGCGCCGCGACGCCCGCTGCATCCAGGTGCTCGAGGTGATCCGCCGACAGCGCGCCAAACCGCGCCGCCAGCGCCGCGCCGCGAAGGTTCGAAAGCTGTTCGGCATGAAGCTTGACCGGCAGCCCGTGGGCCTTTGCCGCATCGAACACCCGCCCGATCTGCGCCGGGCTGAAGCCGATGCCTTCGCAAAATCCGTCGACTGCATCGGCGAGGCCTGCGGCGGCGATCGCGGGCAGCATCTCGCCGCACACGAGATCGATGTAGCCGTCAGGGTTTCCGGTGAATTCCGGCGGCAAGGCATGCGCGCCAAGGAATGTTGTGACCACCCGCACGGCTCGAAGTTCGCCCAATCGCCGCGCGGCGCGCAGCATCTTGAGCTCCGCTGCCAGGTCAAGCCCGTAGCCGCTCTTGATTTCGATCGTTCCGACGCCTTCGCCGAGCAGGGCATCGAGCCGGGGCAGCGCGCTAGCGACCAGATCATCCTCGCTGGCGGCGCGAGTCGCGCGCATGGTCGACAGGATCCCGCCGCCCGCCCGAGCAATCTCTTCGTAGCTTGCGCCTTCGAGCTGAAGCTCGAACTCGCGCGCTCGGTTGTCGGCGTGGACCAGATGTGTGTGCGCGTCGATTAGCGCCGGGGTGATCCAGCGGCGCTGGCAATCGACCACGTGTACCGGTTCGAATGCGGGAGCATCGGCGGCAGGTCCGACAAAGACGATCCGGCCATCGCGCGCCGCCACCACCCCGTCCGCGATCGGCGCGCTGCCGGAAATCATGGTCAGGACCTGCGCATTTCGCCAGACCGTGTCGCAGTGCATCGCCGCCTCGTGACTAGTGGATAGCGAATATGTATAGACAATTAAACCAGGTTGTATAGGCTCAAATCATGACCGCCAGCCTGCACTTTGCCGAAGCCCTGCTGCCCACCGGCTGGGCCCGCGACGTGCGGATCGAGATTGCCGCCGAGTGCTTTGCGCGAATCGAGGTGGGGGTTGCGGCACAGCCCCACGACCAACGCCACGCCGTTGCCTTGCCGGGCTTGCCCAACCTCCACAGCCACGCCTTCCAGCGCGGCATGGCCGGCATGGCCGAGCGGCGCGGCACGACCGCCGACAATTTCTGGATCTGGCGCGAGACGATGTACCGGTTCGTTGACCGGATCGGCCCGGAGGACCTTCAGGCGATTGCCGCCATGGCTTATGCCGAGATGCTCGAAAGCGGCTTCACACGCGTGGGCGAATTCCACTACCTTCACCACGATCCTGCTGGCGCGCCCTATGCCGGGGCCGCCATGGCCGAGGCCATCGCCAGAGCCGCAGAAGAAAGCGGCATTGCGCTCACGCTGCTGCCGGTGTTCTACGCCCATGCGGGCTTCGGCGGGCAAAGCCCCGGAACGGGCCAGCGCCGGTTTGTCTGCTCCAGCGACCAATTTTCCAAACTGCATGAGGCGAGCCGTGCGGTGCTTGCCGCCTTGCCCGACGCCGTGCTCGGCATCGCCCCGCATTCGCTGCGCGCGGTGACGCCGGACGAGCTCTCGCTGCTGACCGCCATGGCTGGCTGTGCCCCGGTGCACATCCACGTCGCCGAGCAGCAGGCGGAGGTTGCGGACTGCATCGCGTGGAGCGGCGCCCGGCCGGTCGAATGGCTGCTCGGCAATGCGGCCGTCGATGCGCGTTGGTGCCTGGTCCATGCGACGCACATGACCGCGCAGGAATGTGGTGCCCTCGCCGCCTCGGGCGCGGTTGCAGGCCTCTGCCCGATTACCGAAGCCAACCTTGGCGACGGCCTGTTCCCCGCCCCGCGCTATATCGCAGCGGGCGGGCGGTGGGGGATCGGCAGCGATTCGAACGTAAAGATCGACGCGGCGGAGGAATTGCGCTGGCTCGAATATGGGCAGCGACTGGGTGAACAGGCGCGCAATGTTTTCGCCGCAGATTCGGGCGCGAGCACCGGCGCGGCGCTGTACAAGGGTGCGCTGCTGGGCGGGGCGCAGGCGCTGGGCGCGCCGATGGGGCTGGCGACAGGCAACAGCGCCGATTTCCTGACCCTCGATCCCGGCCATCCGTCGCTTGCCGGGGCTGCAGCCGACGGCTGGCTCGACCGCCTGATCTTTGCCGCCGGGCGCAGCGCAATCGACACGGTGTGGCGGCGCGGCACGCAAGTCGTCGCGGGCGGGCAGCACCATGACCATGAGCGGATTGCTGCGCGTTATCGCGCGGTGCTGGCCAAGCTGCTGGCGTGAAGGCAGCGCCACTCCACGAACGGATCCGCCGCGAGATCGAGGCGCGGATCCTCTCGGGCGCCTGGGCACCGGGTGCGCGGGTGCCGGGCGAGATCGAGCTGATGGCGCAATACGGCTGCGCACGGATGACGGTCAACAAGGCTCTCTCGGCGCTGGCGCATGCTGGGCTGGTCGAACGCCGCCGCCGCGCCGGGACATTTGTGGCGCGGCCCCGATCACAATCGATGGTGCTCGAGATTGCCGACCTCGCTCGCGAGGTGGTCGCGCGCGGGCAGACTTATAGCTGGCAGTTGCAGACCCGCCGGGAAGCGCTATCGGAGCACCCTGAAATGCCCGGACCTGTGCTCGAAGTGGAGGGTGTCCATCTTGCTGACGGCATGCGGCTGGCTTTCGAACACCGCTTGATCAGCACCGCCCAGGTTCCCGAAGTCCTCACCGCCGACATCGCCGCAACCGCGCCGGGGACTTGGCTGCTGGGTCACGTCCCGTGGACCGAGGCCGAAAACCGCATCAGCGCCAGTGCCGCCAGCCCCGCGCTGGCGCGTGCGCTAGGCATCGCTGCGGGTGACCCGTGCCTTACTATCACGCGGCGCACCTGGCGCGGCGGCTCGCCAGTGACCTTGGTCCATCAGCACTTCGTCGCCTCGCGCCACGAACTGGTCGCACGATTCGGGGCAGCATAACGATGTGACGAAACGGAATGGTGCGTGACGCAGTCGCGGGCGGGCCCGTATCAGTGTGCCTTTTCCCGATCGTACGGGAAAATAACGGGAATATTGCGCCAATATGGGCAAAGTGCGGCCTGAGCGAGGACTGAGAGCCGCACAAACCGGTCGCGGGAGAAGCCATTTCCCGTTCAACCCAAGCGGGAATCTCGCCCTTGCTCAACGGGAACATCGCCACCATCGATCGAGAACTTCGTTGACGGCATCGGGCGGCAAAATCTCTCTGCCGTTGTAGAGGCCAGCCAAGCTCATTGGCCTTCCGTTTGCTGGCTCCGCGCCGCCTTTAACATGGCCTCGAGCCGCTCCTCCACCACCTCAAGTTCAATGTCCAACGCCACCTTCGCGTGACCGGTCAGTTCGAGAAACGCATGCATAACTGGCAGGCAGTTCGCAGCCAGCGCCACGAGGTGGACGCCATTCGGACTGGTCCGGCCGTTCAACCAGGCGCGAGCGGTATGATCGCTCACACCCGTCCAGGTCATGACCGTTTTCGTCGCTCGCCGGCTTGCGCCGAGCTCAGATTGCAGCGCCGTTCCTACTATCGCAGCCAATCCGGCATCCGTCAGAGCCGCCCGCAATTTCGGAAGTTTAGTTCCGGTTTTAGGAACCATAGTTCCCGGCCTTCTTGTCTAAGTTGCTGTCATGCAGCGACTCATGCTGTCGATATCGTTTGAGACCTGAAATGGTAATTGAATGGACAAAGCCAGGCGATGCAAACGCCGACGGGGCTCCGCCGAATGTGCGGGCGGCCGAGTACGTGCGGATGTCGACCGAGCATCAGAAATACTCGACCGATAATCAGGCTTCAGCAATCCGAGCTTATGCCGAGCAGCGCGGATATGAGATCGTCCAGACCTACGCTGACGAGGGCAAGAGCGGCCTCAATATCGGCGGCCGTTTGGCGCTCCAGAAGCTGCTTGAGGACGTCGAAATAGGCGTCGCTGATTTCAAAGCTCTTATCGTCTACGATGTCAGCCGTTGGGGTAGGTTCCAGGACCCCGATGAAGCAGCGTCATATGAGCTCAGATGCCGGCGCGCCGGCGTTCAGGTTCATTATTGCGCGGAGCAATTCGAGAACGATGGCAGCATCGGCTCATCGATCATCAAGACTGTCAAACGTGCCATGGCGGGGGAGTACAGCCGCGAGCTCTCGGTGAAGGTATTTAGTGGCCAGGCCAATCTGATCAGGCTGGGCTTCCGGCAAGGCGGTCCAGCGGGCTTTGGACTGCGCAGATTGCTCGTCAACGAGACGGGCGAGCCTAAGGGCGAACTCGGCCGCGGCGAACACAAGAGCATCGCGACCGATCGCGTGATCCTTGTGCCCGGGCCTGAAAATGAGATCGAGATCGTCCGCGACGTCTATCGTCAATTTGTCGATGAGGGACGAACGGAATGTCAGATCGCTGAGGATTTGAACCGCCGAGGCATCCTCACCGATCTCGATCGGCCCTGGTCGCGCGGGGCAGTTCACCAGCTGCTGATCAACGAGAAATACATCGGCAACAACGTCTGGGGCCGAACATCGTTCAAGCTCAAATCGGCGCACGTTCAGATCTCGCCCGAAGAATGGATTCGAGCGGACGGGGCATTCGCCGCCATCGTCGAGGGCGGGCTGTTTGATCGGGCCCAAGAAATCATTCAAATGCGCTCGGACCGGCTCAGCGACGAGCGGATGCTGGAACTCTTGGGTCAAATTCTCGAGCAGCGCGGGAGTCTGTCGGGCCTGATCATCGACGAGGTCGACAACTGTCCCTCGAGCAGCGCGTTCAGATCGAGGTTCGGCAGTTTGCTCCGCGCCTATGCGCTGGTCGGGTTCTCGCCGGATCACGACTACCGGTATCTTGAAACCAACCGCAGGCTCAGGTCGCTTCACCCGGGCACGGTTGCTTCCATCATCGCCGGGATAGGAAATGCAGGAGGCTATGTCGCACGCGACCCCGCGACCGACCTGCTCACGATCAACCACGAGTTCACCGCGTCGATCGTCATCGTTCGCTGCTTCGAGACGAGCGCGGGCTCGCTTCGCTGGAAGCTCCGGCTCGACACCGCGCTCAAACCAGACATCACGGTTGCCGCGCGGATGGATAGTTCCAACGAACTTCCCCGGGACTACTATCTACTGCCGAACTTGGACATGCGCGAAGCGGTCCTGCGCCTTGCCGAGTACAATGGCTTATCGCTCGACGCCTATCGCTGCGACACCCTCGATCGCTTCTATCAAATGGCGGCGCGGGCCCCGTTGAGGATGGCCGCATGACAGCGGCCCTTCCAGCCCAGCGGATCGAGATGATCCCGATCGATCAGATCACGATCGTCAATCCTCGCGTCCGCAACAAGAAGGGCTTCAAGGAGATCGTCGACAACATTGCTCAAATCGGACTCAAAAAGCCCATCACGGTGTCGCGCCGGGCGGAAGCCGGCGGTCCATTTTACGATCTGGTCTGCGGTCAGGGAAGGCTCGAGGCCTATAAGGTGCTTGGTCAGTGCGAGGTACCGGCGCTGGTTATCTCGGCAGAACCTGAAGATTGCCTCATCGCGAGCCTGGTCGAAAACTGCGCGCGCCGTCAGCACCGCGCGATCGACCTGCTTCAGGACATTCGCGGGATGCAGGAGCGCGGCCACTCTTCGCCCGAGATTGCCCGAAAGACGGGCCTATCGGTCGAGTATGTCCAGGGTGTTGCACGGCTAATCGAGAAGGGCGAACAACGTCTGCTTCGATCGGTGGAAAGCGGAGTGATCCCGCTCAGCGTTGCGGTAGATATTGCCGAAGCCGAAGATGAGGACATTCAGGCAGCACTGACCGGCGCATATGAACGCGGCCAATTACGCGGCCGCAAGCTGCTCGCCGCCAAGAAGATTGTCGAAAACCGGCGCCGCCGCGGAAAGGGGTTCGGTAACGCCGAAATTGGGGCTCGCGAACGGATTTCTGCAGACGCGCTCGTCAAAGCTTACCAGGAGGACGCGGACCGGAAACGCGTGATGATCCGGCGCACGGAAGTGACCCGCAACCGTCTGCTCTTCATCACCGAAGCGCTCCGGCGCCTTGCGCGTGATGAACAGTTTCTCGCTCTGATCGAAGACGAGGATCTCTCGACCATGCCCGAGAACATCGCCCTGCGGCTGACCGCCACAGGGGATCCTCGATGACCAGTGGCAGGAGAGCAGCTCCGCCGATTACGCCGGCGTTTGAGGATGCTACCCTGCGCATCGCTATTGCCGACATTATGCCGCTGCGCGACGTTCCGCAAAATATCCGCCAGTCCGTCAAATATGGTCAGATCAAAGCCTCGATCGGTGAAGTTGGTATCATCGAGCCTCCGGTCGTGGTGCGGGCTTCTGCCAGCCTCACCCGGTATCAGCTGCTCGACGGACACCTACGGCTCGACATCCTCCGACAGCGCGGCGACACCGAGGTGGTCTGCCTGATCGCGACGGAAGATGAGGCGTTCACGTACAACCGTCGAGTAAACCGGATTGCGATCATTCAGGAGCACCGAATGATCCTGCGAGCCGTCAAGCGGGGGCTCTCCGAAGAGCGCCTGGCGCGGGCGCTCAATGTCAACATCGCCAGTATCCGCGCCAAGCGGAATTTGCTGATAGGCATATGCGACGAGGCTGCAGACCTGCTTCGCGACAAGCATGTCCCGCTCAACGCCTTCGTCGAGCTCCGCAAGTTGAAATCGATCCGCCAGATTGTCGCCGCGGAAATGATGGTCGCTATGAACCGCTACTCGACCAATTATGCCAGGTCGATCGTGGCCGGGACGCTTGAGGACGACCTGGTCGCACCGCGCCGCAAGGTCGTGCGGGGACTGACTGAGGCGCAGATCTCGTTGATGGAGCGAGAATCTGCTAACCTTGATCGCGAATTCAGGCTGATCGAGCAGTCCTATGGCGAGGATCATCTCGATCTCGTGCTGGCCACAGGATACATCTCGCGACTGCTCAGCAACGTCCGGGTCGTGCGGCACCTGGCTCAACATCACTCCGACCTGCTCAATGAATTTCAGCGAATCGCCGACATCCCGAAGGCGGCGTAATGGGGACCCGGACCCGATAAGCGCGGGGACCGCAGGAGACGCCGCACTGAGGGGCGGATCGATCGCGGCGGTGGGGATGGCGGCGAACCCGTCGAAGCCCACCCGAAGACCGAGCAGGTCTTCGTTCAAATGTGCATCGGTCGATCGCTGCGACCGGTGCACATATTTTTCGTTCATCACGGCAAGTCAGCTGGCTCTGATTTGTGCTTAGCGCACGTGGCCAAGCATTGCGTCGCATTCGTGGTGCCCCTCTGGGCTTCGGTTGTCCCGATCACTTTGTTGAAGATCTGGAAAACAAGCTGCACTCGCCCTCCCTTGCTTTGTTCATTGGAAGGTGAGAGAAACCGAATCAGCGACAGGCATGTACCGGGGACGGGAAGCCTGAACTTAGCAAGCGGATCCGGGGACGGGTCGTCCGCTTCTCCGCCGGGGACGGCGGGCACGAGCGTTCGCAGCGCCGTCGAGCGAGAAATCCTTAGCCCCCACTCCCAAGGACGTCTCGAACGAGGCGGATCGATGCTTATGGCCTGAGGTCTATTGCGCCGACCTGTTGCGTTCGTCGTCCGTGCCAAGGATGCCGACAATGTCTGATACCAATGGAAAGAAAGCCGCATCACCTGTTCCGGGCAACGGCCTGCTTCAATATGAGCTAACTCCAATCGCGTTGCTCAAATCCGCAGCGCGCAACGCGCGCGATCATGGCGAAGCACAACTGGCTGCAATTGAAAGCAGTTTCATCGCGTTTGGCATGATCAGCCCAGTGATCAGGGATTCCAACAACCGTATCGTCGCTGGCCATGGGCGCGTCGAAGCGGCGAGACGGGCAGGGCTGGAAGTGATTCCAACGTTGCGCATAGATCACCTGAGCGAGGCCGAGTTGAGGCTGTATGCCCTTGCCGACAACCGGATCGCGGAGCGCTCAACCTGGAACGAAAAAGCCCGGGCTGAAGAGCTTCGCGACCTTCGGCTGGATATGCCCGATCTCGACCTTACGCTGTCGGGCTTCGAGCACCCGGTAATTGAACTCGCGATTGCGAGCCTGGAGCAAACCGACTGGTCCGACCTGGACAAGGTGCCCGAGGTCATCGCGGCAGATCCGGTCACCCGGTTGGGCGACATCTGGGACTACAAGAATGGGCATACGCTGGTTTGTGGTGACAGCACCAAGCCGGAAACTGTGGCCGCTGCGGTGGGCGGGGAAACCGTGCGCCTCGTCGAAGAGGACTTCCCATATAACCTGCGCGCCCGGGAATACTCCGGCAAGGGCAAGCACCAGCACGGCGACTTCCAGATGGCCGCCGGCGAGATGAAAGGTGGAGAATTCACGGATTTCCTCGCAGCGTCTCTGGTCTACATCGCGCCCGATGCGCAGTCGGCAAGCAAAGATCAAAACCTGATCGACCTCGTCCGACGCGGATGGAGTGCCTGGCAACGGCTTGTCACTGGGCCGCGCTCCGACAATCCGGTCGAGCGCAGCCATCTCGTGCGCCTCGCGCGGCTCCGTTTCCTTGCGCCTGATATCACGGCAGCGATCCTTGAAGGTCGCCAGCCGGTCGAACTCACTGCTCGTACGTTGTTGCGTTGCTCCGAACTTCCCGTCGGCTGGGATGACCAGCGGCGCGCGCTCGGCTTCTGCTGAGCAGATAGCCCGAAAACACCCACAGGACAGGAAAATGGCCACCAGAGATCAGTGGCGATTTTGGGCCTGGCTTCGGCCTCTCGAAACGTCTCTCTGTCCTGTGCTTCGAGAACTAGCGTGCGGAGTGGCGCAGAACTGCGGGCTTTCAGAGTGCCTGTAGTCTCCAAGTCGGATTCCCGGCGACTTGGCTTGTGGAATGGTGCTGCTGGGGAGGATTGAACTCCCGACCTCAGCCTTACCAAGGATGCGCTCTACCACTGAGCTACAGCAGCACACCATTCCGTTAGGAGCCAGCAGCGCAAGGCGCGGCGGGCAGGGGCGCGCTATTGGCCGTGACCCCTTGCTTTGTCAAGCGACTGGCGGAATAGAGCCGAGAGATTGCCAATGCCTGAAAAGCTCCCTCCCCCATCTAAGCCGACGCGCGACGAGCGGCTCGCCGCAGCGCTGCGCGAGAACCTGCGGCGGCGCAAGGTGCAGGGGCGCGAATTGGATGCCGCAGACACGCTTCCCAAAGCGGATGAGAGCGGTTAGGGCCGCCGCTTGTTACGGCGCTTTCCGGAGCACAATTTTGCCAAGTTTGATCCTTGTCCGCCACGGCCAGAGCCAGTGGAACCTGGAAAACCGTTTCACCGGATGGTGGGATGTCGACCTGACCGCGCAGGGCGAAGCCGAGGCCCGCGCCGCGGGAACGCTGCTGCGGGCAAAGGATATGCTGCCCGACATCGCCTTCACCAGTGTCCAGACCCGAGCGATCCGCACGCTGCACTTGGCGCTGGAAGCCGCCGGGCGGGTGTGGATCCCGGAAACCAAGGACTGGCGGCTCAACGAACGCCATTATGGCGGCCTGACCGGGCTCGACAAGGCCGAGACTGCAGCGCGGCACGGCGACGAACAGGTCAAGATCTGGCGCCGCAGCTTCGACATGCCGCCACCGGCGCTGGAAGACGGCAGCGAGTTCGATCTCAAGGCCGATCCCCGTTACGCGGGCATTGCGATCCCCTCGACCGAAAGCCTTAAGGACACGATCGCCCGGGTGCTGCCTTACTATGAGCAAGCCATCGCGCCGGTGCTGGCGAGCGGCAAGACCGTGCTGGTCGCCGCACACGGCAATTCGCTGCGCGCGCTGGTCAAGCACCTCTCGGGCATATCCGACGAGGAGATCGCCGGGCTTGAAATCCCGACCGGGCAGCCGATCGTCTACGAACTCGACGGCGATCTGAACTCTGCCGAACGTTATTATCTGGCGGAGCGCTGAGATGCCAACTTCCGCAAACGCTCCCGTTGCAATCGTCATGGGCAGCCAGTCGGACTGGGCGACGATGCAGAAGGCCGCGCAGGCGCTCGACAGCCTCGGCGTTGCCTATGATGCGCGGATCGTTTCGGCGCATCGCACCCCGCAGCGACTGGTTGAGTTCGCCGAGAGCGCGGCGGCGCAGGGCTTCAAGGTGATCATCGCCGGTGCGGGCGGCGCGGCGCATCTGCCGGGCATGGTGGCAAGCATGACACACCTCCCCGTGCTTGGCGTGCCGGTTCAGTCGAAAGCTTTGAGCGGGCAGGACAGCTTGCTCTCGATCGTGCAGATGCCCGCTGGCGTGCCGGTCGGAACCCTGGCGATCGGCGAGGCCGGGGCGACCAACGCCGGGCTACTGGCGGCGTCGATCCTTGCCTTGAACGATGCTGCGCTGAGCCAGCGGCTGCAAGCTTACCGCGCCGCGCAAAGCGCCGGCGTGGCGGAGCGACCGGCTTGACCATGCCAATTCCGCCGGGCTCCACCATCGGTATCCTCGGCGGCGGACAGCTTGGCCGCATGCTCAGCGTTGCGGCGAGCCAGCTGGGCTATCGCTGCCACATCTATACGCCCGAAGCGGACAGCGTCGCTGGCGAAGTCAGCGCCCGCCAGACCATCGCGGCGTGGAACGATAGCGCTGCACTGAGCAAGTTCGCTGCCGACTGCGCGGTAGTGACTTACGAGTTCGAGAATGTACCCGTTGGCCCGCTCGCCGCGCTGGGTAATATCCCGCTCCACCCGCCGCCGCGCGCGCTCGAAGTGGCGCAAGACCGACTGAGCGAAAAGCAGTTCGTCACCGAACTCGGCGGACGCACCGCGCCGTTCATGGCAGTCGACACTGAAGCGGACCTGGCGGCGGCGCTTGAGCGTATCGGCACTCCCGGCATCCTCAAAACCCGCCGCGAAGGCTATGACGGCAAGGGCCAGCACCGGATCAATCTCGATCACGAGGCCGAGGGCATCGCGCTCGGCGGCCAACCGATGATCTACGAGGGGCTGGTCCACTTCGCGCACGAATTCAGCGTCATCCTGTGCCGCGGCGCGGATGGCGAAATGCGGTTCTGGGACAGCGCGGAGAATGTCCACCGCCACGGCGTGCTCGATGTGTCGCGCGTGCCCGCCCCGATCGAGATTGCGCCTCAAGTCGACGAGGCCCGCGCGCTGGCCGCCAAAGTGACAGGAGCCCTGGGTTACGTCGGGGTGGCGGCGTTCGAATTCTTCGCAACCGAAAATGGCCCCGTTTTCAACGAGATGGCCCCGCGGGTGCACAATTCAGGGCACTGGACGATCGAGGGCGCGCTCACCAGCCAGTTCGAAAACCACATCCGCGCGATTTGCGGACTGCCGCTGGGCGATACCCGGCTCGCAGCGCGCGGCGCGGTGATGCACAACCTGATCGGCGATGCCGCTAGCGACTGGTCGGGCCTGCTGGCAGACCCCGCCAACCACGTGCACCTTTATGGCAAGGGTGAGAGCCGACCGGGGCGCAAGATGGGCCACGTGACCCGGCTGCTGCTGTGAACCGCAGCGAGATCCTGATCGTCGCCGCGGTCGCCGACAACGGCGTGATCGGCGCGGGCGGCGCGATCCCTTGGCACATTTCCGAGGATTTCCGCCGCTTGAAGGCGCTGACCATGGGCAAGCCGCTGGTGATGGGCCGCAAGACGTTCGAATCGCTGCCCGGCGTTTTGCCCGGAAGGCGGCACATCGTGGTGACCCGCGATTCCGGTTGGAGCGCGGAAGGCACCGAGCCTGCGCCCTCGCTCGCCGCCGCGCTCAAGCTCGCCAATGCGCCGCATATCGTGGTGTTCGGCGGCGCGGCGCTGTTTGCCGAAGCCTTGCCGCTGACCGACCGGATCGAGCTGACCGAAGTGCACTTGAGCCCGCCGGGGGACACACATTTCCCGGAGTTCGACCGCACCGCGTGGACCGAGACTTTCCGCGAGCACCACAGTGCACAAGGGCGCACACCGGCGTTTGATTTCGTCACACTGGTGCGTAAACCGGTTTCCTGAGGGCCAAGGGCGGGGGAAGGCATGCGCAAGAAGTACTGGATCCCGCTGCTGGTCGTGGCGCTCGCGGTGGCCGGGTTTTTCGGGGTGTTGCCGGGCTATCTCGAAAGCAGCATGAACCGGATCGACGGCAAGCCCTTGATCGTGGTTTCGCCCGAGGCGGCAGCGCTGCACCGCAGCCTGCACATCGTTGACCTCCATTCCGACAGCCTGATGTGGGGCCGCGAGATCGCGCAAGCTGGCGGGCGCGGGCATGAGGACTTGCCCCGGCTGACCGCGGGCAATGTGACGCTGCAGGTCTTCGCCTCGACCACCAAGACGCCCAAGGGCCTCAACTATGATTCCAACCCGAGCGATTCGGATGTGCTGCCCGCGCTGCTGATCGCGCAGCGCCAGCCTTACGCCACTTGGTTTTCGCCGCTGCAACGCTCGCTGTTCCACGCTGCCAAGCTTGATCATTCGGTCTGGCTCTCGCAGGGGCAGCTACTCAAGGTGACCGACCAGTTCAGCCTCGACCGGCTGCTCGGCAAACACGCCAAGGCCAGCGGCCCGGTCGGCGCGATGCTCTCAATCGAAGGGCTGCATGACCTTGAGGGCAATGCCGCAAACCTCGACAAACTCTACGCCGCAGGCTTCCGCATGGCCGGGCTGACGCACTTCTTTGACAACGAGCTGGCCGGGTCGATGCACGGTGATAAGAAAGGCGGCCTCACCCCATTCGGACGCCAGATCGTGCAGATGATGGAAACCAAGGGGATGATCGTCGACATCGCGCACTGCAGCCACGCCTGCGTCGCCGATGTGCTGGCGATGGCGCGCCGCCCGGTGGTCTCGAGCCACGGCGGGGTACAGGCAACCTGCAAGGTTAACCGCAACCTCACCGATGACGAGATCAAGGGCGTGGCGAAGACCGGGGGAGTGGTCGGGATCGGCTATTGGGATGCTGCGGTGTGCGATACCAGCCCCCGCGCGGTGGCTAGGGCGATCAAGTCCGTGCGCGATCTGGTCGGGATCGATTATGTCGCGCTGGGCAGCGACTACGACGGCGCCACGACAGTGCGGTTCGATACCTCGCAGCTGGTTCAGGTGACGCAGGCGCTGCTGGACGAGGGCTTTACCCCGCCGGAAATCCGCGCGGTGATGGGCGGCAATGCGCTGCAGGTGATCCGCGCGGGGCTGGTGCCGCTGCTACCGGACCCCGGGGGGCATGGAAACATATGATCCCGCGCCTGGATCACCGCGAAGCAATGCCCGCCGCCTTGCGCGGCGCGGTGATTGCGCTGGGGAATTTCGATGGCTTCCACCTTGGCCATCAGGCGGTGGCCAGCGAAGCGCTCGAATGGGCCAAAGCCGAGGGCCGCCCCGGCATCATCGCCACGTTCGATCCGCACCCGGTGCGCTACTTCGCGCCCGGCGCCGCGCCGTTTCGGCTGACCACGCTGGACCAGCGGCAGGACCTGTTCGAAGCGGCTGGGGCCGACGCGATGCTGGTGTTCCAGTTCGACCGGACGCTCGCTGAAACCACTGCCGAGCAATTCGTCGGCGACCTTCTGGCGCAGCGGCTTGGCGCGGGCGGGGTGGTGACCGGCGAGGACTTCACCTTCGGCAAGGGCCGCGCCGGCAACGTCGCGGTGCTGGCCGAACTGGCGCAGGCCAGCGGCATGGCAGCGCGCGCGGTCGGCCCGGTGGCGGACCACGGCGAGGTCGTCTCCTCCAGCCGCATCCGTGACCTCCTCAAAGCAGGCGACTGCCCCGGCGCGGCCGAGCTGCTGACCCGGCCCTTTGCGGTGCGGGGCACGGTGCAGCACGGCGCGAAGCTGGGGCGCACTATCGGCTATCCTACCGCCAACCTCGAAATGGGCAGCTATGTCCGTCCACGTTACGGCATCTATGCGGTGACCGCGCGGCTGCCCGATGGGAGCGTGGTGCCGGGCGCCGCCAACCTCGGCATCCGGCCCAGCTTCGATCCGCCGATCGAACTGCTCGAGACCTTTCTGTTCGACTGGACGGGCGATCTTTACGGGCAGGAGATCGAGGTTGCACTGCACCACTACCTGCGGCCCGAGGCGAAATTCGACACACTGGAGGCGCTCACCGCGCAAATGGATCTCGATTGCCAGCGGGCGCACGAGTTGCTGGCGTAGATTGGGTTCACGCAGAGGCGCGGAGAAGAAGTAGAGGCGCAGAGACGTCGCGTTTGCGGCGAAGCCGCCTTCTCGGTCTATCCTGGTGACATGCGCGACATCAGAACGGTAGGTCGCCTGCGGCGGATCAAGTTGCCCCTCTGCGCCTCCCTTTTCTTCTCTGCGCCTCTGCGTGAACCAAAAATTGCGAAACCCCGCCTCCGCCGCTAAGGCCCGCGCGTTATGACCGAAGCACGCGATTATAGAGACACCGTCTTCCTGCCGAAGACCGACTTCCCGATGAAGGCCGGCCTCCCCGCCAAGGAGCCGATCATTGCCGCACGGTGGAAGGCTGAGAAGCTTTACGAGCAGCTGCGCGACCTGCGCCGGGGCCGGCCTAAATTCATGTACCATGATGGCCCGCCTTACGCGAACGGCGACATGCACATCGGCCACGCGCTCAACCACACGATCAAGGACATGGTCTGCCGCACGCAGAACCTGCTCGGCAAGAACGCGCCGTACGTGCCGGGGTGGGACTGCCACGGGCTGCCGATCGAGTGGAAGGTCGAGGAACAGTACCGCAAGAAGAAGCTCGACAAGGACGAGGTTCCGCTGCTCGAATTCCGCGCCGAATGCCGCGCCTATGCGCAGCACTGGGTCGACGTGCAGCGCGAACAGCTGAAACGCCTTGGCGTCATGGCCGACTGGGACAACCCCTACCTGACCATGCAGCCCGAGAGCGAGGCGACGATCGTCGCCGAACTGCTCAAGTTCGCGACCAGCGGCCAGCTCTATCGCGGGGCCAAGCCGGTGATGTGGTCGCCGGTCGAAAAGACCGCGCTGGCCGAGGCCGAGGTCGAGTATGAGGACATCACTTCGACCCAGATCGACGTGGCGTTTGAGATTATTGAGTCGCCATGCCAGGCGGTGCGCGGAGCCAAAGCCGTCATCTGGACAACGACACCTTGGACTATCCCGGTCAATCAGGCTTTGGCCTACGGACCTGAACTAGAATATGCAGTTTGTCGTTTCGGTGACCGGATGGGCGACCATGATCGCCCCTCGCCCGAAGGCGCCGTGGTCATTTCGTCTGGGCTGGTAGAGCAGTTTGCGGGTCGCGTCGGTTTCCGTGTGATCCCAATGCAGATCATCAAAGGCTCCGACCTCATCGGAACCATCGCCCGCCACCCGATGCACCATCTCGGCGGGTTCTTTGCCGAGCCGCGTCCGCTGCTGCCGGGCGACTTTGTCACCACCGACAGCGGCACCGGCCTCGTCCACATGGCGCCCGATCACGGCGAGGACGATTTCGAGCTGTGCAAGTCGGTCGGCATCGGCCCCAAGTTCGCGGTCGAGGGCGACGGCAAGTACCGGGAGGACTGGCCGTGGCTGGGCGGGCAAGGCTCGGTCATCAACCCCAAGTTCAACGCGCCCGACGGGCCGATCTGCTCTGACCTTCGCGAAGCCGGCGGGCTGCTGGCGGCGAGCGCCGATTACAAGCACAGCTACCCGCATTCGTGGCGTTCGAAGGCCAAGGTGATCTATCGCTGCACCCCGCAGTGGTTCGTGCCGATGGACCAGCCGATGGCGCACCTGCCCGCGCTGTCCAAAGCCGAGAGCCGCTGGGAAGGCGAAGGCGGCGATGCGACGATCGACGAGGAGGCCCACGCCGGATCGCCGACGCTGCGCGAGATTGCGCTGGCCGAAATCGAGCGCGTCCAGTTCACCCCGGACAAGGGCCGCAACCGGATCGGTTCGATGGTCGCCGGGCGGCCCGACTGGGTGCTCAGCCGCCAGCGCGCCTGGGGCGTGCCGATCACGCTGTTCGTCAATCGCAAGAGCGGCGAATACCTGGTCGATCCGGCGGTCAACGAACGCATCGTGGCGGCGGTCAAGGCCCAGGGGATCGATGCCTGGACGCCGGAAACCGCGCACAGCTTCCTTGGCGATGCCTACGATCACGATGAATGGGAAGCCGTGCCCGACATTCTCGACGTATGGTTCGATTCGGGTACCAGCCACGCCTATGTACTCGATTCGGGGCGCTGGCCCGACCTTTCGTGGCCAGCGGATATCTATGTCGAAGGCAGCGACCAGCATCGCGGCTGGTTCCAGTCGTCATTGCTCGAAAGCTGCGCCACCCGCGGCCGCGCGCCGTACGACCGGATCCTGACGCACGGCTTCACCATGGACGCCAAGGGCATGAAGATGTCCAAGAGCCTCGGCAACACGATCGACCCCAACAAGGTGATGGAAGTCTACGGCGCGGACATCATCCGGCTGTGGGCGCTTTCGGTCGATTTCACCGAAGACCACCGCATCGGCGATGAGATCCTTAAGGGGGTTTCGGACCAGTACCGCAAGCTGAGGAATACGTTCCGCTATCTGCTCGGCGCGCTCGACGGCTTCAGCGAGGCTGAGCGGGTGGATGATGTGGCGGCGATGCCCGAGCTTGAGCGCTATATGCTCGCGCTGCTGGCGAAGCTTGACGCGACGCTGCGCACGGCAGTCGATACTTACGACTTCAACACCTACGTCCGCGCGCTGACCGACTTCTGCAACGAAAACCTCAGCGCCTTCTTCTTCGATATCCGCAAGGATAGCCTCTACTGCGACGCGGCGACCGATCCCAAGCGGATGGCCTACCGCACGGTGCTCGACACGCTGTTCCACGCGCTGGTGCGGTATGCTGCGCCGGTGCTGGTGTTCACCAGCGAAGAGGTGTGGGGGACGCGGTATCCTGACAGCGGGTCGGTGCATTTGCTGGAGTGGCCGGAGGCCCCCTCCGCCGAGGTCGATATGGACAAATGGGCTCAGGCTCGAATCCTACGAGCGCGAGTCAACGAAGCAATTGAACCAATGCGCCGAAGCAAAGAAATCGGGTCTAGCCTCGAAGCTGAGGTCGTTTTGCGAAGTGATCCGGTTCCATTTTCATGGGACGAGCTTGCTGAACTCTTCATTGCCTCATCGGTTCAAACCGAGCTGGGAAATGTCGTGACGATAAACCGCACCGCCAACCACAAATGCGGTCGCTGCTGGCGGCACTTGCCCGAAGTCACCGAAGACGGCGATCTTTGTTCACGTTGCGATCAGGTGGTGAGCGGCATGGACGCGGGCGCATGAACCGCAACCGCACCCTCGGCTTCGTCCTCGCCGCCCTCATCTTCCTCGCCGATCAGGCGGTGAAGTGGTGGGTCACCGGGCCGCTCGCCTTGCGCGAGGTGGGCGACCAGATCACCATCAATCCGATATTCAACCTGACTCGCACCAACAACCTCGGCGTGTCGCTCGGCATCTTCACCGCGCAGTCCGAACTGCAGCGCTGGGCGCTAGTAGCGATGACCGGCGCGATCGCGCTGGTCGTGCTGGTCTGGCTGCTGCGCGAGCGCAAGCTGGCCGACATCGTGCCGCTCGGCATGGTGCTCGGCGGCGCGCTGGGCAACATTCGCGACCGGGTGAGCTTTGGCTACGTGGTCGACTATGCCGACTTGCACTTTGGCACCTGGCAGCCGTTCTTGGTGTTCAATCTGGCCGATGCCGCGATCACCGTGGGCGTCGTTATTATCCTTGCCCGCAGCCTGCTTATCCGCGAAAAGCGGCCCCAAGAAGCGGGCGCTCCCGCTACGGAGACTTAAGATGCGTAAGATCACTGCCCTTATCGCCCTCTCGGCCTCGGCCCTCCTGCTGTCGGGCTGCGGCGGCGGCGGGCTGTTCAACCGCTCGCGCCCCGATGAATTCGCGGTGCAGCGTCAGGCCCCCCTGGTGGTGCCGCCTGATTTTTCGCTGACCCCGCCCGCCCCCGGCGCCCCGCGCCCGACCGATACCAGCACCGCCAGCCAGGCGCAGGCCGCGCTGTTCGGCTCGCCGCAGCCGCGTTCGGCCGTGGAAACCACCGTGGGCAACAAGGCCGGTCAGGCCGCCCCGTCGATCCGCTCGACCGTGGGTGATCCCTCGACCCAGACGGTCGATGAAGGCTCGGTCGTGCGCGATATCGTCAGCGCCCCCGAAGGCGATGGCCGCGAAGCGAGCACCAAAATCGGCGGCTAGTCTTTCCTGTGCGACAATCCAAAAGGCTCGCCGCGAGGCGGGCTTTTTTTGGTTCAAACTACTCGCCGGAAGGCGCAGCCTTCTTGGGCTCAACCCGGCTGACCAGCAGCTTGTCGATCTTGCGTCCGTCCATATCGACCACTTCGAAACGCCAATCCTGCTCGGTGAAATGCTCGCCCTCATGCGGCAGGCGTTTGAGCACTGATAGCGCATAACCGGCGGCGGTCGCGTAGTCGCGGTCGTCGGGCAGGTCGAGGCCGAGCCGGTCGATCAGCGCATCTACCGGCAGCGCCCCGGCCATCAGCAGCGAACCGTCTTCGCGCACGGTCAGCAGCGGCTCTTCGCCCTCATCCTGATAGCTGACGAAATTGCCGACAATCGCCGACAGCAGGTCGGCCGGGGTGACCACCCCTTCAAGGTGGCCATATTCGTCATGGACCAGCGCCATCGCCACGCCCGATTGCTGGAGCAGCCGCAGCGCGTCCATCGCATCGAGCTGGTCGGGCACGATCTCGGCCTTGCGCATCAGCTTGGCGAGCGAAACCTTGCGTCCCGCCAGCAGCACCGCGAGCACGTCCTTGACCTTGACCACGCCGATGATGTTGTCGGGGCTGCCATCGGCCACCGGCAATAAGGAGTGCGGGCTTTCCTTGATCGCGGCGCGCAGCTCTTCTTCGCTCGCCTTGCGGTCGATCGTGTCGAGCTCGATCCGCGGCGTCATCACCTCGCGCACCGGGCGGTCGGCCAGACGCATGATCCCGGTCATGATCTGGCGTTCGTCTTCCTCGATCGCGCCCGAGCGGGTCGCCTCGGCGAAGATCATCTGCAGTTCTTCGGCCGACACCGAATGTTCGCCCTTGTGGCTGACCCCGATCACCCGGAGCAGCACCGCTGACGAGCGATCGAGCAGCCAGACCATCGGCGCGGTGATCCGGCTCAGCGTCTTCATCACCGGAGCCGCGAAGATGGCAATCGGTTCGGCAGCGCGCAGGGCAACCTGCTTGGGCACCAGTTCGCCCACCACCAGACTGAAATAAGTGGTCAGCGCGATGGCGATGGCGAACCCGCTCTCCGGGGCCCAATCAGCAGGGACGCCGAGCAGCAGCAGTCGCTCGCCAATCGGTCCGCCTAGGCTCGCGCCCGAAAAGGCGCCGGCGATGATGCCGACCAAGGTAATCCCGGTCTGCGCGGTGGATAGCAGCTTGCCAGGGTCTGCGGCCAGCGCCAGCGCCACCCGGGCGCCTTTGCTACCACGCTCTGCCGCGATGCGCAGCCGCGCCGGGCGCGCCGAAACGATCGCCAGTTCGGACATGGCGAACACGCCGTTCAGAAGTATCAGGCCGGCGATTACCAGCACATCGGACCATGGAAACGGATTCACGCCTCAACCGTTAGCAGCAATATCGGCCAGAGCGAAGCGCGGCATTTGCTGCGCGGGCTGGAATTCCAGCGGCATGATTGATCCACCTGCGGTTCACATCGCCAGCTTTAACGGTATATCTTAAGACATAGCAGAAGAAGGGGAATGATAATGAACAAGTCTCGCTTAATGATCTCGGCCTTTGTCGCCGGGACGTTGATGGCCACTTCGGCCTGCGTCACTGACCCCAATACCGGTCAGAAGAAGATTTCGCGCACCGCAATCGGCGGCGTTGGCGGGGCAGTGGTCGGCGGCCTCTTGGGCGGCCTGATCGGCGGCAAGACTGGGCGCATCGTCGGTGCGGGCCTGGGCGGCGTTGCTGGCGGCGTGGTCGGCTACAAGATGGACCAGCAGATCAAGACCCTGCGCGAACAGACTTCGGGCACCGGGGTTGACGTGACCGAAACCGATGGCGGCAAGGCGATCCTTGTCAACCTGCCCGATGGCGTGACTTTCGACGTTGGCAGCGCCACGCTGCAGCCCGCGTTCCGCGCTACGCTCGACAAGGTTGCGCAGAGCATGATCGACTATCCGCAGAGCCTGATCGACGTTTACGGCCACACCGATTCGACTGGCAGCGATGCGTTCAACCAGCGCCTGTCCGAACAGCGCGCGACGACGGTGATGAATTACCTGATCTCGCGCGGGGTGCCAGCTTCGCGCCTGCGCAGCCAGGGCTTTGGCGAAACCATGCCGGTCGCCTCGAACGACTCGG
This sequence comes from Sphingomonadaceae bacterium, assembly GCA_025359685.1. GTDB lineage: Bacteria > Pseudomonadota > Alphaproteobacteria > Sphingomonadales > Sphingomonadaceae > Novosphingobium. Next base: position 33,567 of record JANYEY010000003.1, read on the forward strand.
TGGATGGCCGGGCCAGGAACCGCCGGGTCGAAATCAAGATCGTGCCGGTAACCCAGGAAGACGTTGCTGCGGCTCGCACCGGCAACTGAATATAGACTGATCGACTGAAAAGGGCTCGCCGCGAGGCGGGCCCTTTTTGATTCTACCTCGACAGCTCCAGCGCCCGCTCGGCGAGCCGCTCAACCGCTGCGGAGTGGATCTCTGGCGAGCAGACCAGCACCCCGAAGGCGCGCGGATCGAGCTTGTTGAAGCCGAGCGGCTGGCCGAAGGCGTCGCTTACCGCAGCGCCGGCCTCGCGGGCGATCAGGGTCGCCGCGCCAACATCCCATTCATAACCCCAGCGCAGCGTCGCGACGAGATCGGCCTCGTCGGCGGCGACCATCGCGATCCTGAGCGCGATCGAATTGGGCTGGTCAACCAGGGTGAGATCAGCATCGGTCTTGGGCAAGGCCTGTGCGGGCACCCGCGCGCCGCGCAGTTCGGTGCGGCGCGAAGCAATGAGCGGCACGCCATTGCGCCAGGCTCCGCGTCCGGCTTCGGCTGACCAGAATTCCCCGCGCGCCGGGGCATCGAGGATGCCGAGCAGCGGCCGGCCATTGCTGACCAGCGCGACCGAGACCGACCAGCCGGGGCGGCCGCGAATGAAATCCCGGGTCCCGTCAATCGGATCGACCAGCCAGATCAGATCGGCCTCCAGCCGCTCGGGCGCGTCGACGGTTTCTTCTGAAAGCCACCCGGCAGAGGGCAGCAATGCGCCGAGCTCCGCCTTGAGGAACTGGTCGACTTCAAGATCGGCCACGCTCACCGGATTGTCCGGCAGCTTGTCCCAGCTTTCAAGTTCGTGGCCGTGCCCAGGCCAGCGCGCGATGGCCAGACGCCCAGCCTCACGCACGATTTGTTCAAGGCGCGCGCGGTCTATCAAGCGGGCGGTGCAATGGGTAGTGAGAATGGTTCGCAACTGGCGTTCATAAAACTGTCCCTGTGCGCCCCTACAGGGCTGTTCAACTCCGCCATGCTGTGCTTAGGCCGCTGGCGAGGGGCACCGCCCCGCCGCCAGTTGTAGCATCATAGCCGGAAACGAACCCTCGATGAACATCCACGAGTATCAGGCCAAGGAACTCCTGTCCAAATTCGGCATCGCCATCCCCAGAGGAATTGCGGCGATGACTGTCGCCGAAGCGGTCGAGGCCGCCAAGCAGCTCCCCGGACCGCTCTATGTGGTGAAGAGCCAGATCCACGCCGGCGGGCGTGGCAAAGGCAAGTTCACAGAACTGGGCCCCGATGCCAAGGGCGGCGTCCGCCTCGCCAAGAGCATCGAGGAAGTGGAAAGCCACGCCAAGGAAATGCTCGGCAACACGCTGGTCACGATCCAGACCGGCGACGCGGGCAAGCAGGTCAACCGCCTCTACGTCACCGACGGAGTGGACATCGGCAGCGAATACTACCTGTCGATGCTGGTCGACCGCGCCTCTGGCCGGATCGCGATGATCGCCTCGACCGAAGGCGGGATGAGCATCGAGGACGTGGCGCATGACACGCCCGAAAAGATCGTCACCATCACCATCGATCCGGCGCAGGGTTTCATGCCGCATCACGGTCGCGCACTGGCCTTCGGGCTCAAGCTTAAGGGCGATCTGGCCAAGCAGGCCGGGATCCTTGGCAAGCAGCTCTATGACGCCTTCATAGCGCTCGACTGCGCGATGATCGAAATCAACCCGCTCGCCGAATGCGCTGGCCAGCTGCTGGTGCTCGACACCAAGATGAGCTTCGATTCGAACGCGCTCTATCGCCACCCCGACGTGGTCGCGTTGCGCGACGAGACCGAGGAAGACCCGGCCGAGATCGAAGCCTCGAAATACGACCTTGCTTACATCAAGCTTGATGGGAACATCGGCTGCATGGTCAACGGCGCGGGCCTCGCCATGGCAACGATGGACATCATCAAGCTGAACGGCGAATTCCCCGCCAACTTCCTCGACGTCGGCGGCGGCGCCAACAAGGAAAAGGTCAC
>JANYEY010000022.1 GCA_025359685.1 Sphingomonadaceae bacterium
ATAGCGCGCGCTCGCTGCTGCGATCCGGAGACGTGGGTGAGTGGCTGAAACCAACGGTTTGCTAAACCGTCGTACGGATACATCTGTACCGAGAGTTCGAATCTCTCCGTCTCCGCCAGCGCTTAGCCTGGAAATTTACGCCTGAACGCGCCCCTCCGATGACGGCGCTGCTAGCCCGCCGGGCAAGCCGCATTTGCCGGTCCGTCAGCGATCCTTACGCTGCGGATGGTGATCGCCAGGCCGGCCTGCGCTTCCACCTTGAACGGCACGCCGACTGCGCCAAGCTTGGCTCCGGCTGCGGCGAAGCAGCGCAAGGGAATGCGGGTCTGGGGCAGCTGGAATGCGCTGCCCAGCATTAGCGTCCCCTCGCCAAGCGAGAGGCGCACCGGGCCGCTCGCGCCCGGTGAGACGCGCCAGTCAAGCACCAGCGTAGCGCCGTTATCGGCAGCCTTGGCGAGGTCGATCGGCGGCCCTTCGAGCGAGACGAGGCCCGGTCCGGTCCAGGTGAACTGGCGGGCGTCTTCCTGCGCGTCCATATCGACCTGCCGCACCGCGATCTGCCCATCGCTGGAGATATGCCACGGCGCTGGAACTGTTCCGCGATCGAAGAACACGGTGGGTGCGGCACCGCCCTGAAGGCCCAGCCCCGGGTTTTCGTTGACCATGCCGAGCCGCAGCGGATGCCGGTAGTCAAGCCCATAGCCGCGCGGGAACAGCGGCGTGACCAATGGCGAGCGCGCATCGCGCGGCCAGGCGAAGGGCAACCGCCCGGTGAAATCGCGCACAGTCTTTCCGTTCTTGCCAGCAACCAGCACATCGGCCACGCCTTGGCCCTGCGTTCCGGGTAGCCAGGCTGCGACGAACGCATCGGCCTGGTTGATCAACGCCCCGGTGAACAGCGGCCGGCCCGAAAGGAAGACGATCACCACCTTGGTCCCTTGCGAGCGAAGCTTGCTGATCAGCGCCTGGTCGGCATTGGCCGCCTTGAAAGTCAGGTTAGCGCGGTCGCCCTGATATTCGGCATAAGGCGGCTCGCCGATCACCACCACGGCAACATCTGGCTTTCCGGCGAATTCGCCGCTCGGTGAAAGACTGGCCCGCCCACCACTGGCGGTAACCGCTTCGGCGATGGCCCGGCCCACGGTCTGGCCCTTGGGAAAGTCAGCCGAAGTGGTGTCGGTGCCTTGCCAGCTGATCGTCCAGCCACCGGCCTGCATCGCCATGTTGTCAGCCGCACTGCCGGTGACCAGCACCGTCGCGCCGGGCCGCAGCGGCAGCAGTGCGCCATTGTTCTTGAGCAAGACCAGCGACTTCGCCGCCGCTTCACGCGCCAGCGCAAGATGGCTGGGCGCGCCGACCGCGGACAAATCGCCGCGCGCCACTGGCTGCGATCCCATCAGCCCCAGCTTGAACTTGACCCGCAGGACCCGCCGCACCGCATCATCGACCCGCGCGAACGGAATGCGCCCCGCCTTGACGTCAGCAATGGTTGCATCGAACAGCCCGCGCCAACTGTCTGGCGCCATGACGAGATCGACCCCGGCATTGATCGCTGCCGGGCAATGCGTGATGCTGCACCCTGGCACCTGACCGTGCCCGTTCCAATCGCCCACGACCAGACCGGCAAAACCCATCCGGCCCTTGAGCACCCCGGTCAACAAGCTACCGTTGCCATGGTTCTTTTCGCCGTTCCAGCTGGAGAAGCTGGCCATCACAGTCAGCGCCCCGGCATCGATTGCGGGCGGATAGCCGGCCGCATGGCGCGCGATCAGTTGGCGTTCGGAAATCCGGGCGTCGCCCTGGTCGCGGCCGCCGGCAGTGCCGCCATCGCCAAGATAATGCTTGGCGGTTGCTGCAACCGATTTCGCGCCCATCGGCTTGCCAGAAACCAGCGGTCCCTGCAGGCCCAGCACCATCGTGCGCGAATAGACCGCGACCAGCGCGGTGTCCGATGAGTAGCTTTCATAGCTGCGGCCCCAGCGCAGGTCCTGAGCGACCGCGAGGGTCGGCGCGAAAGTCCATTCGATCCCGGTTCCAGCGACTTCTTCCGCAGTGGCGGCGCCAATCCGGCGGACCAGCGCCGGATCATGCGCCGCGCCAAGTCCGATGTTGTGGGGAAAGACGGTGGCGCCGGGCAAGTTGTTGTGTCCGTGTACGGCATCGACCCCGATCAGCACCGGAATCCCGGCGCCGGCTTGGCGCGAGGCGGCGCGGTATTCGCCGACCATCTTCAGCCACGCCGCCGGGTCTGCACGTTCATTGCCATAAGGCCCGGAGTTGCCCCCGGCCAGGATCGAGCCCAGTGGGTAGCGGTCCAGATCGGCTGGCGTGATTGCGCTGATATCGGCCTGGATCATCTGGCCGACCTCTTGCTCAAGCGTCATCCGGGCGAGCAGGGTGTCGATCGCTGCTTCAGTCCGGGCGTCAGAGATTGCAGCGGGGCTATGCGCCGCCGGCCAGAGCGCGGGATGAGCCACACTTGCCGCGGGCTGATCCGCGCCCGACTGGGCCAGAAGCACCGTCGCCCCGGCTGAAAATGCCAGCGCCGCAAAGCCCGCGAGCCACTTTCTGACAGCCATTCTATCCCCAACTTGTTGTTCTTTTTGTGAACGTTCTCAGTGCCACGGACGCATGCGGCAAGTCAAGCTCCGGGTCAATTGTGCCGAGCGATAGATCGCAGCAACAACCCAGCCCCGCACGAGAGCGCGGCCAGCAACAGGAAAAGCGCGGGATAGCCTTGCTGGGGAACCAGACCCAGAGCGAGCCAGGGCATCAGCAGCGAAGGAACCGTATTGGCAAGGTTGAATACCCCCAAGTCACGCGCGCGCCGATCCGCCCGGGGCAGAAGCCGCAGCGTCTGCGCCGAATGGAGTGCCAGGAAGACCGAACTGGCGAAGCCGAACAGGATGTATCCGCCGATGGCGATGGCGATGCCTTGCGATAGGCTCATCACTACCAGGCCCAATGCGGCGATACCGGCACAGACTTGCAGCGGCACCAGCGGGCGGTTGGTACGATCCGACCACCGCCCGGCAACCAGCGCAAGCGGTGCCGAGGCGATCATGACCACGCCGAACAGCTGCGCGGTCTGGTGATCGGTGATCGAGCGATCAAGACTGAGTAGCCAGAAATAGAGATAAGAAAACAGGCACGCTTCGGCGATCTGCACCGCCAGCCGCGCAACCCACATGCGCAAGACATTGGCCTCGATCGCATGGCTGTGGCGCGACTTGTCAGGCTGCGGCTGCGTTCTTGCTGGCACCAGTGGCGGCAAGGGCACGAACAGGACGGGCAGGACACAAGCAGCGACCAGCGCCGCAACCAGCCACAGCCGCGTTTCGAACGCATGCAGCAATGGCAAGGTCACCAGCGCGCCGGACAAAGCCCCGAACCCGGGCGCGAAGGCCATCAGCCCGCCCAGTACCCCCTTATGATCATCGGGCACGCGGTCCCCGGCCAGCGCGGCCAGCGGCCCCAACATCATATTCAGCGCCAGCTGCCAGCACACCACGGACAAGGTGATTCCGGCGCGCGTATCGGCCATGCCGATCACGCCGAGCATCAGGCATGACAGCGCCAGCCCGGCGACGATCCATCCGCGCCGGTTGCGCGTAACATCGCTCGCATAGCCGAACAGGATACCGCCCAGACTGGCCGCCAGAGCGCCCGACAGTGTAATTCCCGCCAGCCAGGCCAACCCGGCATCGGCCCCGGCCAGCGCGGCGACCTTGCCCGGCAGCAGGATCGACAGCAGCGGGGTGTAAGCAATGGTCCCGCCGGCCCAGGCCAGCGCGTAAAGCAGGACGAACAGATTGACCTTGGCCGCGCCGCGCCCGTCACTCACCAGCCGGTGCCGGCGGCGGCGCAACCGAATCGCGTTCGATGATTGTGGCCGGAACAATGGTCAGCGTCGGCGCGAGCGCATCGCCATTCTGCGCCGCGATAATCAGCTCGACCGCCTTGGATGTGGTCGCGGCGATCGGCTGGTCGATGGCGGTCAGCGGCGGCTGCGTGAAGTGGACCAGCGGCGTGTTGTCGAAGCTGATCAGCGACAGATCGTGCGGGACGGCAAGGCCCAGACTGCGCGCAACATCGAGCGTGGCCAGCGCCATCTGATCGTTGCTGGCGATGATTGCGCTGGGGCGATCGGCACGATCAAGCAGAATGCGCGCCGCCGCCTCGCCCGAGGCATAGCTGAAATCCCCGGCGGCCAGCAGCGCTGCAGTGTCGAGGCCCGCTTCGGTCATCGTTTCGCGCCAGCCGTCGACCCGCCAGCCGCTGAGGTCATACTCGCTCGACCCGGCGATGAAGCCGATGCGGCGGTGACCGCGGTCGATCAGATAGCGGCTCGCCTGCCGCGCCGATCCTTCGTCATCCATCGACACTGGAATGCCGACGTCGCTCTGCTTCGATCCGATCCGCACGAAAGGTATCTTCTGCTGATCGAGCAGCGACACGATCTGCGGATTGTCCGAATGCGGCGGGGTCAAGATGATCCCGTCGGGCTGGAGCGCCGCAATCGCACCGAGCAATTCGCGCTCGACGTGATCGCTGTGCGTGTCGACCAGCTCGAAGATCATCCGGTAACCGAGCTCGGCGCACTTGAGCATGCCGCCAAGCAGCATCTGGTCGACCCAGTCAGTACCGAGCCGAGCCTGCCAATCGGCAATCGTCCGGTCGCGGTCGTTGATCGCGAGGATCAGATACGAACGCGATCCGCTCATCCGCTGGGCAGCGATCGAGGGGACATAGCCCAGCTTGTCGATCGACGCCTGGACGCGGTTTTTCATTTCGGGCCGGACGTTTGGCTCATTGTTGATCACGCGGCTGACGGTCTGCAGCGACACGCCGGCATCGGCGGCCACATGCTTGATCGTCACGGCCTGGCGGCGCCTCGCCATCGGTTACTTGCCCCCTTCGCTCCGCTTGCCTGCGGTGCCGGCATCCGGTTGCCAGACCCGCACCCAATCGACTTCCATCAGCTTGGGGTATCCGTCAAGCCTCACTCCGCCAAGCCCGCGCTCTTCCGGCAGCCCGCCGCCGATTGCGAGGTTGAGGATCAGGTAGAACGGCTGGTCGAACGGTGCACCCGGAGCGCTCGATCCGGTGGTCGACCATTCGCTCGCAGTGCGGGTGGCATAGGTCTTCCCGTCGAACTGCCAGGTGATCTTGCCCGGCTCCCACTCGATCCCGTAGGTGTGAAACCCGCCGTCGAGCACCTCGGGAAACGGAACCTCTTCACCCCTGTGCAGGTTTTTGGGCCATTTTCCGCCGAAATGCAGCGTGCCCAGGATCGTATCCTCACGCTCGCCTTTGCACTTGCCGCAGGGCACGCCCAAGTTGACCGCCTCGAGCACGTCGATTTCGCCCGATGCGGCCCAGGGGCCGTAAGCATTCTTTTCGGGCAACATCCAGATCGCGGGCCAGGTCCCTTGGCCGAGCGGCAATTTTGCCCGGACCTCGAGCTTGCCAAAGCGCCACGAGGCCTTGCCGTGGGTGGTGAGCTTGGCCGAGCTGAAATCGCGGGTGGCTTCAGCCTCGGACGTGCCTGCGCCGGTGCGCAGATGGGCGGGGAGCGCGGGGCCGGTGGTGCGTTCGTGCCGCGCCGTGATCACCAGCTTGCCATCTTTCACTGCGGCATTTTGGCCGCTCTTGGTATAGCACTGCCGTTCGTTGTTGCCGCCGCCCCAGCAATCGGTTTCGAACGCCCATTTGGCGCGGTCGATCTTGCCCTGGTCGAACTCGTCGGACCATGCGAGCGTCCAGCCGTTCTCGGCCTGAGCGGGAACCGGGGCGAGCAAAGCTGTGGCGGCGAGCATCAGAAAGAACGCCCGCATCACGCTGCCTCGCTCTGCCGCGCCGAGCAGTATCCGGCGATGTAGTCCTGCTGTGACGGCAAGCTGGCGACCGTACCGCTGACCGAATTGCGCAGTCCGGTCAGGAACCGGTCGAGCTCTTCGGGCCGCAACTTGGTGACGATCGGATGGTAGCTCTCCGGCATGATGCCCTGTCCCATCATGACCTGGACCCAGCTGTTCTCGACGAACAGTTCCTCGTTCTTGCGGAACACCCGCCCGGTCTGGCGGAAGAGGTCAATTTTCTGCTGCAGGCTGTCCGGCAGCGGCAGCGCGGCGCAGTGCCGCCAGAACGGCGAATCCCGGCGCTGGGTAACCTTGTAATGCAGGATCAGGAAGTCGCGGATTTGCTCCATGTCGGTGAACTGCTGGTCGTTGAATTCGGCAATGTCCGCCTCGCTGACCAGGCCGCTGGGGAGCATCCGGATCAGCCGTAAGATCGCGCGCTGGATCAGGTGGATGCTGGTCGATTCAAGCGGTTCCATGAACCCGCCCGACAGGCCTATCGCCACGCAGTTGCGGTGCCACTGCTTGCGCCGCACCCCGGTGGTGTAGCCGATCACGTTGGGTTTGGTCAGCACTTCGCCCTCGACCGTGCCGAGCAGCTTCTCGAGCGCCGCGTCTTTGTCCATGTAGCGGCTGCAATAGACGATGCCGTTGCCTTGGCGGTGCTGCAGCGGGATGCGCCACTGCCACCCTGCTTCGTGCGCGATGGCCCGGGTATAAGGCACTGGCGCGCGCACGCTGGCGGTCTGCACCGCGATCGCGCTGTCGCAGGGAAGGTAATGCGTCCAGTCATCAAAGCCTGCATGCAGTGCGCCTTCGATCAGCAGCGCCCGGAAACCGGTGCAGTCGATGAACAGGTCGCCCGCAATCCGGCGGTCCCCGTCAAGCCGCAGCGCGGCGATATTGCCGCTCGCCCCGTCCAGCTCGACCTCGGCGATCTTGCCTTCGATCCGCACCGCGCCGTCCGCTTCGGCGCGCTTGCGCAGGAACGCGGCATAGAGTGAGGAATCGAGCTGATACGCGTAGTTCATGCGGTCTTCGGGCAGGTGGGCGAATTTGCCGGCCAGCGCCGCCTTCAGTTCCAGGCAGTAATCGTCATAGCTATGCGTGTGACCGTTCTTCAGCCCGTGCATCCAGAAATGCTGGAACCCTGCGGCCCAATGATCCTTGCCGGTCATCCCGAACGAATGGAAATAGCTCTCGCCCTGATCCTTCCAGTTCTCGAACTTGATGCCCAGCTTGAAGGTCGCCTGAGTGGCGCACATGAATTCGGCTTCGTTGATCCCGAGCAGGCGGTTGAACAGCACGATCGGCGGGATCGTGCTTTCGCCCACCCCGATCGTCCCGATTGCATCGGATTCAACCAAGGTCAGATCGATCGCATCGCCCAGTGTTGCGGAGAGCGCCGCGGCCGCCATCCAGCCTGCGGTGCCGCCGCCGGCAATGACCACGCGCAGCTTTGCAGGCGCGCTCATCGCGACAGGCTCCGCAAGAGCTTGGCGCGGATCTGTCCGGCGGTTTCGGCGTCAAGCGGAGCGAGGATGCCGCGCGCTTCGGGGGGAAGGTGCTGGGTCACATCGGCTCCATTGGTAAAGACATAATGATCGAACAGCGCGCGCCAGCGGGCTTTGTCGGCCCCTGGCAGGTCGCGCAAGGCAAGGATGGCGTGGAACAAGGCATCCTCGGGCTGGCCAAGGTAACTCGGGGCATCGCGCCACCAGTAGTTAACCAGCACGTTGAACGGCGCGAGCCCTTCGACATGGTGCCACCACAGCGAAGGCACGTAGACCGCGTCGCCTGGCTCAAGCTCGGCAACCTGCGCATGGGCCAGCGCCTCGGCAAAGCCGGGAAAGCGATCGAAATCCGGCGCGCTGAAATCCACCATCGAGACTGGCCGTCCCGCAGGCGTGTTTTCCAGCGGGCCGAGGTAGAGGTTGGCGAACTGTTCGGGCGGGAACAGCGTGAAGCGCCGCTTGCCGACGGCGCAGATCGCAACGTTATTTGGAACATCGTTGTGCGCGGCGATGCGTGTGCGGGTGCCAATCCAGATCGATTCGATCGGATGCCGGTCGCCCAGCGGTAGCCGGTTGGCTTCGGCCAGCCCGGTGAAATAATCTCCCATGTCGATCGACGAGAGGTAGATCGCCGGGGCGTCGGGCTTGTCCTCGTTCGCCCCGATCCCGTCGAGGATCGGTCCGATCGGGCCGTTGGCCATGCGGAAGTTGACGCCCATCGCTTCGTCATAGAACAATCGTTCGCCGCCGCCGGGCAGACCGATATTTACGGGGAAAACGCGCTCCCGGGCGTGAGCGACGAGGTACGCGCGCGCTTTGGCACCGCTTTCCAGCCCCGCTGCGACCAGTGGCCAGTCACGCGCAAGCCCGCGCACCACGAACGGTGCATCGGCGACGCGCAGCCGCGCATCGAGCTCGGCCGGAGTCAGCGCCTCTTCGGCCACGCGGGGCAGGCCCGCTGCAAGTCTGGCGGTGTCAGCCATTGCTCCGAAGGTTCTTGCGGCGCACCAGCTTGCTGAGATTGCCGAGCGAGGCGAGCGCCATGTAGATCGGTTCAAGGTGGCCGGCGGCGTGAAGCTCCGTCAAGACCGCCGGTTCAAGCGCGGCGAGCTTGGCCTCATCGATCAGGTGATAGCCCACCAGCCGGTGCATTGCCCCGCTATCCAGCGTGACGTCCATCGAGAAGGGTTCGAGCAGCACGTACCGGGACAGCGCCGCAAGAAAGTCTCCGCTTGCGCGGTAGCCTTCGTCGAGCGCGCCGAGCAGGCCGGTCAGATTTTCAAGGTAAGGGGTCTGCTGGCCGTGCTCATCAAACACCCGCATGCCCTCGCCATTCGCCGAAATTCGCGGGTGCGCCATATCGATGTGGACCTGCGATGGGCCTTCACCGTCTTCTGGGCGGCCGACCAGGAATGGCTGGACACTCATCGCCAACGGGCGGCAGGTCGCATCCCAGCCCTGTTCGCCAAGGTAGAGGTTCTCGCCCTGTTCGAAGCCGAACAGTGCCAGCGCGCCGAAACTGCGTGCTTCGGCATCGTAGCGAAACAGGATCGGATATTCAGAGGCGAGGCGGCGGAACTCGGCCGGAACCGCCAGACAGGCCATCACGCCATCGCCCAGCGCGCTGCCCGCGCCAGTGCTGATGCGCAACTGTCCGTGATCGGCCGGGTTGAGGATCTGGTGGCTGGTCATGGTTAGGCCGTTCGTCTTTCAGCTGGGGCGAGCGCTAGGGCGCCAAGATAGGTTCGGTTACCGGGCAGTCCGGCCAGCATCGTGCGCGACCGTTCGCGTACTTCTGCCAGGCGCGCCGCAGCAGCGGGCGTAGATGCGGTGGTGGCGATGTCCTGCGGCGCCCCGCTCATGCCATAGAGCACGTATTGCTGGCTGGCCGCCGGAAAAATCTCTTCGAAATCGGGAAAATCGCGCGGAGCTGGCGGTTGCTCAGCCCACAGGCGCAGGTTTTCCGCCAGCCGCTGCGGAATCGTCTCGGCCGCGCGCTGCGCCAGCCAGTAGGGTTCGTTGCGGCGGCTGAGCGCATAGTGCAGCTTGAGGAATTCGACGATCCGCTCCCAGCGATAAAGGAAGCGCTGGTTGAAGCGGCTGGCGTGCAGTTCCATCGCCTCCCGCCGCAACGGCAAGGCATCGGCCAGCGCGCGCAGCGACAGTTCGATCATCACGATGGCCGATGCCTCGAGCGGTTCAATGAACCCGGCGGACAGGCCGATGGCGATGCAGTTGCCCTGCCAGAAGCGCGCCCGGTGCCCGGTGCGGAACTTGAGCAGCCGGGGCGTGAGCGCTGCTGCGTCGCTGCCGGGAACCGCGCGGCCCACATAGTCGCGCAGCACCTGTTCGGCGCGCTGATCGGTCATGTGGCGCGCGCTATAGACGCAGCCGATGCCGCGGCGGGTGGGCAGGGCAATGTCCCACAGCCAACCCGCTTCATGTGCAGTGCCGATGGTGACCGAGGCCACAGTGCTGTCCGGCGCGGTCGGGACCTGCACCGCCAGCGCGCGATCATTGAAGGACACGTCGGAGCGGTCGATCCATTCAGCGCCGCAGTGCCCATCGATCAGCAGAGCAGCCTGTCCGCTGCAATCGACAAACAGGTCGGCGGCGAGGGTGGACCCATCGTCAAGCTCCAGCGCTGCGATGTGGCCGGCCTCCCCGCCGCGCACCGCGACGACTTTGGCTGCAATCCGGCGCACGCTCAGCCGCCGGGTGGCATGGCGAGCAAGCAGCGCGGCGAACTTCCCCGCATCGAGATGATAGGCATAATTCAGCGCGCCTGCATAATCGGGCATGGCGCGCTGGCGCGGGGCCAGATTCGCAGCCGATACGGCAGCCTGCGCGGTCATCGCCGCCGCGAAGGGCTGTTCCCCGTCCTGGCCTGCCCAGGCCGCCAGCAGATCGCGCATGTCGCCCGCAGGCGGCAGGGTGAAGGGGTGGTAATAGCTGTCATCCGCCGCGCCGCTGACCCAGCCATCGAAGCGCGAACCCTGTTTGAACGCGGCATCGCATTCGGTGAGGAATTCGGCTTCGGGAATACCGATCGTCGCCAAGGTCTCGCGCATGGTCGGCCAGGTGCCTTCGCCCACGCCGATGGTCGGGATATCGGGCGCTTCGATCAGCGTGATCTGCAAGCCGGGATGCCGCGCGGCGAGCACGCAGGCGGACAGCCAGCCGGCCGTGCCGCCGCCCACAATCGCAATCTGGCCTATCCTGTCGGTCATCGGACCATCACCCAGCGAGTTCCCTGCCCCAGAATGCGGAAAAGGAGCCGCACCGGCAAGCGGTACGGCTCCCTATTTCCCTTGCCCGGGCAATTCAGGCCCCGGATCAGAACGTGTAGCGCACCCCGGCTGCGTAGCGGGCATAGCCCGGCGCAGAGAAGAATACGGTCTGGTCATTGCGCATGTGGCCGCGGCGATCGGCGTTGGTCACGTTGATCCCTTCGACGAAGACGGTCGCGCCCTTGCGGAACTCCCAGCTCGCGCTGACATCGTACTGGCCATAGGGGTTGATGTAGTACGGATCGAGCCCGTAACCCGACAGGAACCCATCACGCCAGTTGTAGGCGACGCGGGCCTGAATGCCGTTCTTGTCATAATAGAGCACCGCGTTCGCGCTGTCCGACACCCCGACCACGGCGAACTGCGTCGCAGTATACCGCAAAGTGGGGTCGTACAGCGTATCGCTGCGGACGATCGTGTAGTTGAGCTGGGTACCGAACCCGGTGTTCCAGAAGCTGTGCTGGATGGCGAATTCGAAGCCATGCAGGTTGGCCACCTGGCTGCTGTTGCTCTTGGTGCTGGTCGTGAAAATCAGCGCCGGATCGCCAGGCTGGCCGATGATGCCCTGCGGCGACCCTGCATTGAATTTCACTACGCTCGGATTGTTGGCCGCCAACCAGGTGAGGATATCGTTAAAGCTCGGCGTGCCGCCCAGTGCTGCGCGCGCCGCGTTGGCAGCGGCACCCGTCGACGGGTTGGTCAGGTTGAGCAGCGGTTGCTGCACCGTCACATCGGCAATGAAGTTGCTGACATTCTTGTGGAAGTAACCGATCGAAATGTAACTATCGCGCCCATAGTACCACTCGGCCGAGAGGTCGATGTTCTTCGACTTGTACGGGTTCAAGGCGGAGTTTCCGGTTGATGCCGTGCTTCCGCCGCCCGGCCGGTATGGCTGGTTGACTTGGATGCCTGCTTGCAAGCTTCCATAATCTGCGCGGGTGATGGTGTGACTGTACGGCAATTATATACATTGCGTAACATATCGGGCAGTGGTATAAGAATATCAGCAGCTTAGGGGCTTTTGATGTTCGATCTGACTAACGCAATCTACGGCGACAAAAACAAGGCCCGTGAGGCGCTTGAAGCGCTACTTTG
>JANYEY010000042.1 GCA_025359685.1 Sphingomonadaceae bacterium
CCTGACTACAAGTTCTCGGCCGGCATGCAGTACGCTGCTCCGATCGGTGACCTGACGCTGACCCCGCGTGTCGACTACATCTACACCGGCAAGTCGCAGGGCAGCGTGTTCAACAGCGCAGTCAACCAGGTGCCGGCATTCAGCCAGATCAACGCCCAAATCCAGCTGGATGGTGCCGACAAGAAGTGGTTCGTGCGTGGCTGGATCCAGAACCTGTCCAACAACACGGCGATTACCGGTCTCTATGTGACCGACCAGTCGTCGGGTCTCTACAGCAACGTCTTCACCCTCGAACCGCGCCGTTATGGCGTGACCGCGGGTCTGAAGTTCTAAGCAATCCTGGGAGGGATGCTTGATTGGGGCCCCGGGAGCGATCCCGAGGCCCCTTTTCGTATGCGGCAACGGGATGGCAAACACCGGCTCTAAACACCTGCGTTTTGTCGCTGCAAGCCAGCAGAACGTCCTGTCGCTGCTGCGTTAAGCAACCCCTCGCCTGACTTAGGTCAGGCACTGGCCCGGCGGTCTCCCTTTACCGACGGGCCTTTTTTTGGGCACTCGACAGGCCCGCAGCGGCGCTGCATGATGGCCCCGATGCGCACCGCCAACGCCGCCCTGATCCTGCTTTTCGCCGCCGCTCCGGCCGCCACCCAGCTGAGCGCCCAGCCAGTTGCCTTGCCGGCGGGCGTATCTCCGCCGGCCAGCCTGCAGGTCAGTGATACGGTGCATTGCGCTTACGACCTGATGTCGACCGAAGACCGCGAAATGGCGCTGTTGCTGCTTGAGCGTGAAGTCGGCTCCAGCAGCAAGACGCACGAAAATTCACTCAACCTCAAGGTGATCGATCGTTTGGTCGACGCGGCGCGTGACAAGTGTGCCGCGCCCTATGCCTGGACCGGCGGGCGCTCCGAAGCGGCGGTGGCCTACGCCATGAACGAGCTGATGAGCGAAGGCGTGGCCCAGGCGCTTGAGGCCAAAGGCCACTCGATCGCGCCGATCGAGGACTTCTTCACCGCGCGCCGCGGCGATCTGGCTGGGCTCAGCGAAATCACCGGAGCCAATTCCGAAGCATTCAGGGCCTACCTGATCACGCGCGGATGGGAGAAGAGCGAGAGCTCATCGCTGGGGATCGCCGAATTTTACCTGGAATCGCTGCTGCACCGGGATAGCGAAGCGCGCCGCTTCACCGCGGCAACCAAGGCGGGGCTGCCGTCCATGCTCAAGACTCCGCCATCTCGGGTAAGGACAGCAAGGCGCGGTAGGCATTGACCCGCTTTTTCGCAGGCAGCTGATCGATGGCTTCGAAAATCCTGAAGCCAAGGCGGCAGCTCGCCGAAGACGATTTCGTATCGGTCGCCAGATAGCTTCGCAGCATGACCGGCGCGACATCGCGCTCGAAGATCTTGCGCGCGTCCTGTCCGCTCAGTGCCTTGCCGCGCCCGGCCGCTCCGAACAGCTCCACCAACAAGGCGTCCTCGGTCGATTCAAACGAGGCGTCGAGCGGGTTCATCACGGTGGTTTCGTCGTCGATAGTTTCCTTGCACATCGGATAGCCCTGCTCGCGCTGGACCCGGGCCGATCCGGCATAGAGCGCGAGCATCCGGTCGAGCATGGCATCGGGCGATGCGGCGAGCAGCGGCCAGGCCGCGACCACGATCGCCCCCCGGCCCGAAGCGATTGCGGCCTTCAGGTCACTCCCGGTGTTGGCGCGGCGCCAGGCATCGGCCAGCCCATCGGCATAGGCCCCGGGCAGCGCCGCCTGCGCCGCGCGCCACATCGGATTTTGTGCCACCATAGCGGCAATCTCGGCGCGGCTATGGCTGGTGCCCGGCGCTGACAGCTCGGACTTGGCGGCGCGGCGGGTAATGACGTGGGCGGCGAGCATCTCGGCGGTGGTCGGCAGCCACATGTCGTCATGCCCGCGGGCCAGCGCCTTGGTAATGAACGGCTGGTCGATCCCGGCCTGCTCGTAAGCCAGCCGCAAGGTGTCGTTGCCGTTGATCCCGAACACCGTCAGCGGAGTGAGATTGCGCGTGCTCGCGGCGGCCAGCGCGGACGTTTCGCCCTTGCTATCAATGCCCACCGCTTGGTGGAAACCCAGTTCGGCGTCGGGACCTAGCACCCGCTCGCGCCCGGACACGAACACCTGCGTGCAGGCCGAAGCGCAGTAGTGTTCGACATAGGTATCAAGATGCCGCTTGCGCACCAGCGCGGCAATCAGCCGGCCCTCGAGCGTCAGTCCGCCGGGGGAGGCCAGGTACACTTGCTTCACCCTGGGCGCGGTCTGCAGCAGCGCGTCGAAGCACAGGAAGGCGTCGTCCATGATCGGCCCGACGATGTAGATCGTCGCGCCGTCATCGGAGAGGAAGATGCGCGGCACGGTCTTGACCGAAACCGGCGGGGCAGGCGGCGGCGGCGCGGCGGCGAGCGGCGCGGTGAGGGCCAGCGCGGCAAGCGCAATCAGGGCGCGCGATCTGAACCTGTGGATCATGCCGCGAAGAATGTCAGAACTGTGCGCTGCAGGGAAGCGGGTTCGGCCCGATCAAGTGGTGAAGCCGAGCCGCGCCGCCGACGCCACCAGCTCGTCGCGGTGGTGCGGGGCAAGCTTGTTGGCGCGCGCCTGGTAAACCTCGACCAGGGCTGGACCTGCCTTGGCCGGGGTGCCGGTATTGAACGGCGGGGCGGGATCATATTCAAGCGCAAGCTGGACCGCCTTGGCATGATCCTCCCCGGCGATCGCGGCCATCAGTGTCAGTGCAAAATCGATCCCGGCGGTCACCCCGCCGCCAGTGGCGCGGTTGCGGTCGATCACCGTGCGGGCCTGAACCGGCTCGGCCCCGAACAACGTGAGCAGATCGTGCCACGCCCAGTGGGTAGTCGCCTTGTAACCGCGCAGCAGTCCCGCCGCGCCGAGCACCAGCGCACCGGTGCAGACGCTGGTCACCCAGGTCGCCTCGCTGCCCACCTGCCGCACCCAGTCGAGCGCCGGAGCATGGTCGATCACCTGGGCAACGCCCATCCCGCCGGGCACGCACAGCACATCGGCGCGCGGCACATCGGCGAAAGTGGCGGTCGGCAGGATCGAGAACCCCGCATCGGTTGGCACCGGGTCAAGGCTGTCCCAGACGAGGTCGACCTTGGCATTCGGCAGCCGCGACAGGAACTGCGCCGGACCGGTCAGGTCAAGCTGGGTGATTGCGGGGAACAGCAGGAAGGCGATGCGCATGGCCGGTGGTCTCGCATGCAATGATGCGCCATTCAACCTTGCAGCCGCACGGGCCTTGGCATAGCTCGGCGCCGGGAGGATTACAGATGACTCGTTACGTCGGCGCGATCGACCAGGGCACAACCAGCACGCGCTTCATCGTGTTCGATGAAGCCGGGCAGACGATTGCGGTCGATCAGGTCGAACATGCGCAGATCATGCCGCAGCCCGGCTGGGTCGAGCATGACGCGGGCGAGATCTGGGCCAATACACAGAAGGTCATCGTCGGTGCGCTGGGCAAGGGTGGGCTGACCCCGGCCGACCTTGCCGCAGTGGGGATCACCAACCAGCGCGAAACCACGCTGCTGTGGGACAAGGCCACTGGCGAACCGGTGCACAACGCGCTGGTATGGATGGACACGCGGACCTCGGACCTTGTCGCGCGGCTCGAGCAAAACGGCGGGCAGGACCGGCTGCGCGGCAAGACGGGTCTGCCGCTTGCGACCTATTTCAGCGGATTGAAGCTCGCCTGGCTGCTCGAGAACGTGCCCGGCGCGCGGAGCCGGGCCGAGGCGGGCGAGCTGTTGTTCGGCACGATCGACAGCTGGCTCACCTGGCAGCTGACGGGTCTGCACCTGACCGACGTGACCAATGCTTCGCGCACCCAGCTGATGAACCTCCAGACGCTCGACTGGGACGCGGAAATCCTCGCGCTGATCGGCATTCCGCGCGCCTGCCTGCCGTCGATCCGCTCATCGAGCGAGGTTTATGGAACCTGCACCGGGGTGCTTGACGGCGTGCCGCTCGCCGGGCTGCTCGGCGATCAGCAGGCGGCGCTGTTCGGGCAGGCCTGCCTTGCGCCGGGCGAGGCGAAGAACACTTATGGCACGGGCTGCTTCATGCTGATGAACACCGGCGAAAAGCCGTTCCCGTCGACTTCGGGCCTGCTCACCACGCTTGCTTACAAGCTCGGCGACGCGCCCGCAGTCTATGCGCTCGAAGGCTCGATCCCGATCGCCGGCGCGCTGGTCCAGTGGCTGCGCGACAACCTGGGTTTCATTGCAAATGCCGCCGAGATCGAACCGCTTGCCGCCAGCGTGCCCGACAACGGCGATGTCTATTGCGTGCCGGCCTTCTCCGGGCTCTATGCGCCGCACTGGGACGACAGCGCGCGCGGGATCATCGCCGGGCTGACCCGCTTTGCCACCAAGGCCCACATCGCCCGCGCCGCGCTGGAAGCGGTGGCGTTCCAGGTGCGCGAAGTGGTCGAGGCGATGGCCCGCGATTCGGGTGTGACCCTGACCGAGCTGCGCGTCGACGGCGGCATGGTGGTCAACGAACTGCTCATGCAGTTTCAGGCGGACATTCTCGGCGTGCCGGTGGTCCGCCCCAAGGTGATCGAAACGACAGCCTTGGGCGCGGCCTACGCCGCCGGGCTCGCGGTGGGTTACTGGCACTCGACGGCAGACATCACCGCCAACTGGGGGGTCGACAAACGCTGGCAACCGCAGATGGGTGAGGCGAAACGCAGCGCGCTCTTCGCCAAATGGAACAAGGCGGTCAAACGCGCACAGGGGTGGGTCTAGACCAGCACCAGAACGTTGTCCTGACGGCTAATCTTGCGGTCGGTCCGCAGCGCGAACAGCTCTTTGCCGCCCACATTGCCCAGCAGCGTCTCGAACCGCGTCGCATCACTGCCAGTCAGCGCCTGCGCAACCTCTTGCGCGCGGGCGAAATGCCACAGCGAATGCGGATGGCTTGCGCGCTCCATCGTCACCCCGCGCCACGGATAGCTGACCCGGCCGACGTGCGGGTGCACCTGGCGCTTGCCGTCGTGCGAGACCAGCGTGCCCGGACGCGGATCATCCAGTGCGGCAAGCCAGCGATTGAAGCATTCGGTGTCCGCGCGCAGCCCCGGGGTCCATTGTGCCATGGCGCAGGCAATTACCGGAATCAGCGATTCAGGCAGGGCATCATCCGCAGGGAAGCCATCGGGCTCCTGCGGATAATCGCTGTCGGCGAGCGCCGGGCTATTCATCCGCTCGGTCCAGCGGAACACCGACGGCGCGGCGGTCTTCATCAGTCCGGCCGGAACAGGATCGCGACCAAGGTGCGCAAACAGCGGCGCCATCATTCCGAAGTCGGCGACCGAGGGGCGCCCGCCTAGCAGATAGGGGTGCTGCTGGAAGTGCGTTTCGAGCACTGCAAGCAGCTCTTTGTAGCTTGCTTCCATGGCCGGAATGACCGCCGCGGCCACGCCGAGGTTGGGGAGGAACCCGGCAAACTTGTTCATGATCATGCCGGCCGTTTCCAGCCGCACCGCATGATCCATCTGCGGAATTGCCCGTGCGAATTCGGTGCGCAGGAACAGCTCCTGCTCGGCCAAGTACGACCAGCGGTAATGCATCGCGAGCGGTAGAAGGTAGTTGGATCCGAATGCATCAAGGAACTGAGCGACAACGCCCTGCACCGCACCCGCTGGCGCAAGGCAGGGATCGGCAAAGCGTGTTTCGAGGTAATCGATGATCTCGGTCGTATCCTGCAGCAGTTCGCCTTCGGGCGTTTCCAGCACCGGCACCACCATGTGCCCGATCTTGGGTATGACCTCGCTCAGGAAGCGCGGATCGGACGCGATCATTTCGCGGTAAGGCACCTGCTTCTTGATCAGGTATGAACGCAGCTTGCCTGCGTAAAGCGAGTGCGGCGTACCCCACATCGTGAATTGCTGATCGGCCATTAGCGGTTCTCCTCTCGTTCCCGAGAGCGCTATGCCGCCAACCGTTTTAGGGTGCAAACCCTAATTATGCCTAACGCATCAGCAGGATCGAGATCCGCCGGTTCCTCGGGTCCATCGGGTCGTCGCGGACCAGCGGTTCGCGGTCGGCGACGCCTTCGATCCGGCGGAAGCGGTTCTCGCCGATTCCGACCCGAGACGCTGCAAGTCTCGGTGCCGCGGATCCACCAGCTGAAAGCGCCGGCGCTCGATGCGCTGCGCCAGGGGCTGGATGGGGTGGCTGAGGTGCTTTGACCCCTTGCCCTTCTTAACCGCGTGGTTAAACCGCGAGGGAGAAGGAGTAGGCAATGGGACAGATGGTGGGCCGCACGGCCTTGATCACCGGGGCATCGTCAGGGTTCGGCGCGCACTTCGCGCGGTTGTTCGTGGCCGAGGGCGCGCGGGTGGTGATCGGCGCGCGGCGGCTGGACCGGGTTTCGGCGCTGGCCGAAGAGCTGGGCGATGCGGCGCTGGCGGTGGCAATGGATGTCACCGATGAGGCCTCGATCATAGCGGCTTACGATGCTGCGGAGGCACGGTTCGGCACCGTCGATGCCGTCGTGGCCAATGCCGGGATCGCCAAGCCCGGGCGCTCGACCGAATTGCCCGCGAGCGACATTGCCGCTGTGGTCGAAACCAATTTCACCGGGCTTTACCTGACCGCGCGCGAAGGGGCGCGGCGAATGATCGCTGCCGGGTTCCGGGAAAGCGAACGCGGGCGGATTGTGCTGATCGGGTCGATCACCGCAGAGCTCACCGGCAATGGCGAGACCGCCTATGCCGCGATCAAGGCTGGCGTCGCGCACCTCGGCCGCCAGTTCGCGCGCGAATGGGTGCGCCAGGGGATCAACGTCAACACCATCCAGCCCGGCTATATCGATACCGAAATCCAGGGCGACTGGTTCGAGACTGCGGCAGGGCAGGCGCATGTCAATTCGTTCCACCGCCGCCGGCTAACCCCGATTACCGCGCTCGACGCGCCGCTGCTGTTCTTCGCCTCCGATGCCTCACGCTATGTCACGGGTTCGACGCTGACGGTCGATGACGGGCAGGTGCTGTGATGCCCCTTCGACAGGCTCAGGACGATCGAGATTCCCGCACCCCGGTTATCATCGGCGTCGGCCAGGTCTCCGAACGGATCGGTGAGGAGTGCTATTGCGAACGCTCGTCGATGGACCTGGCGGGCGACGCGCTCGCGGCCGCGCTGGCCGATGCGGGCGCGAAAAGGAAGCTTGCCCCCGCGCTCGATACCATCGCGGCGATCCGCCAGTTCGAGATTTCGGGCACGCGCTATGGTGCGCCGTTCGGCCATTCGAACAACCCGCCGCGCTCGATCGGACGGCGCGTGGGAGCGAACCCGGCCCGCGCGATCCTCGAGATTGTTGGCGGGCAGGGGCCGCAGAGCCTGGTCGGCGAACTGGCGGCAGATATCGCTGCCGGGCGTTCGCAAATGGCCGCGATTGTCGGCGCGGAGGCGATCTCGACCGTGCGCGCACTGGTCGCGCGCGGTGAAAGCCGCGATTGGTCCGAAACCCGCCGTGGTACGATCGAGGATCGCGGCTATGGCCATGACGGCGTCTATGATCTCACCCTGATCAAGCACGGTGCCGGAGCGATGATCGCCAATTATGCGCTCGCCGAGAACGTCCGGCGCGAGCGGCTTGGGCTGGGGTTGCAGGAGTACCGCGAGACCATCGGCGAACTGTTTGCGCCGTTCACCCAAGTCGCCGCGCGCAACCCGCATTCCGCCGCGCCAACCCAGCGCAGCGCGCACGAACTCGCCACGCTCGACGAGCGCAACCGGCTGGTTGCGGAACCTTACGGCCGGCTGGTGGTGGCGCGTGATCAGGTCAATCAGGGCGCGGCGATTGTGCTCGCCAGCGTGGCCGAAGCGCGGCGGCTGGGCGTGCCCGAAGACCGCTGGGTCTATGTCCATGCGGTCAGCACCTGCGCTGAGCCATCGCTGCTTAGCCGCGCCGATCTGGAGCGGTCACCAGCTGCTGTCGCGGCAATCTCAAGTGCGCTTGAGGTTTCTGGAATCGACTGGAAAAAGCTAGCGGCGATAGACCTTTACTCGTGCTTTGCGATCCCCGTTTTCAACTTGCTCGACGCCTTCAAGTTGAAGGTGGGTGATCCGCGTGGGTGGACGCTGACCGGCGGCCTGCCGTTCTTCGGCGGCGCCGGGAACAACTATTCAGCCCACGGCATTGCCGAGGCGGTGGCGAAGTGCCGCGCCGCGCCGGGCAGCTTCTCGCTGGTCGGCGCCAACGGCGGAGCGATGAGCAAATATGCCGCCGGGATCTATTCGACCGAGCCTGCGGATTGGTCGCAAGATCGCTGGAACACCTTGCCCAAGATCGTACCCGCCTTCGAGGTGCTGGCGGACTATGACGGCGAGGCTGAGGCCGAAACCTTCACCATCCAGTCGGGCAAGGCGGGCGAGGTTTCGACCCTCGTCGCCCGGACCGGCAAGGCCCGGGTCTGCGCCAACAGCACCGACCCCGGCGTGGCGCGCGAACTTCGCAGCGGCAAAGTGCGCGGCCGCCGTGCACGGATCGAAGCGGCGGAGGACGGCACCAACCGGTTCTGGCTGATTTAGGGCTTGCCTGACGCCAGTCCCGCCAGCAGTGAGGGCGTCAAAACCTGCGGCAACTGTTGCGGCACGCCGCCGCCTACCGGGTACCACAGGTACAGCGGGACCCCGGCCACGCCTTGTGCGGTGATGAACCGGCTGATCGCTGCATCGCGCCGGGTCCAGTCGCCGCGCAGCACCACCACGCCCGCCTTCTCGAACGCCGCGCGAGTGTCTTCACGTTCGATCGCGGCGGCTTCGTTGACCTTGCAGGTCAGGCACCAGTCGGCTGTGAAGTAGAGGAGCACCGGCTTGCCCGAGGCGCGGGCCTTGGCGAGGGCCTCTTCGCTGAAGGCCTGGGTGGGGAGTATTGAGCTTTCAGCTTGACTGGGTGGGCTAATCGTCGCCGGAAGCAGGAGGTCGAAAAGCAGGGCGAGCGCGATGACTGAAGCCCATTGCCACTTACCAACTTCATGGCCCCGACGCTGCGCCAGTCCAATCCTCGTCAGTTGGATCAGCGCTCCGAAAGCTATAAACAGAAGGGCCGCCACAAACCACTGGCCCCCAATCCGCCACGCCAGCCATACCAGCGCCAGTGCGGTCAGCGCCATCGGCACCGCCATCGCCTTGCGGAACCAGTTCATCCACGCCCCGGGTCTCGGCAACATGCGGCGCAGCGCCGGGACGTAGGCGAGGAGCAGGAACGGTAGCGCTAATCCTAGCCCGAGCGCGCCGAACAGCGCCAGCGCGGGCACGACCGGTAGCAACAACGCCGCGCCCATTGCCGCAGCCATGAACGGCCCGGTGCACGGCGTCGCAGCAAAGGCCGCGAGCAGTCCGGTGGCAAAAGCCCCTTGCGGCGAGCCGTTCCCGGCAAATCCCGGCACCGAAAATTCGAACAGACCCGCAAGGTTGGCGGTGATCGTTACCGCGAGCAACAGCAAGGCAGCAACCACCAACGGCTGCTGCAGCTGGAACGCCCAGCCAACCTGCTCACCCCCGGCGCGCAGCGCGAGCAACAACCCGCCGAGCGCGAGGCAGGCGAGCACGACGCCGGCGGTATAAGCCAGCCCCTCTGCGCGTGCCTGCGCCTCGCTCTCACCTGCGCGGGCGAGGCTCAGCGCTTTGAGGCTCAGGATCGGGAAGACACAGGGCATTATGTTCAAAATCAAACCGCCGAGCAGCGCCGAGAGCAGCAGTAACGCCAGCCCAGCCTTCGGTTCGGCGGGCTGGAGCGGTGTGCCCGCGCTCGGCACTGCAGCCGGCGCGGCTTCGAGCGAAACCCCATCGCCGGTGCCGTTCAGCCGTAATACCGCCTCCAGCTTATCCGGCACCACTGGCTCGAACTTGCCGCGGGGCAGTTCCACGATCACCGTGTCACCGTCCCGCGAAAACGCCTGAGGCGCGCCGTAATCGACCACCTTGTCGGTCGCCACGAACAAATGCGGATCGTCGAGCTGGACCGCCGCAGGCAGCGGCACTGCGATCCGCACGCTATTTCCGGAAATCGCGAACCGCGCTGGACTACCGAGCGGGGCAGGCAGTGCCGCGCGCCAGCCATCGAACCGAGCATCGCGCGCGCCTGGCTGCCCGACCGTCACCGTCAGCGCCAGATCGGCATCCTCGGGCACGCAAATCTTGTCGGTGCAGGCGAGCCAGCGGGCCTTGCCGGTCACCCGCAGCGCCGAACCGGGTGCGGCATCCGCTGGCACTTTCAGCTCGGCCAGCACGGCATAGTCATGCTCGTAAACGTGGTTCATCAGCCCCGAGACGAGCAGTGTCCCCGGTACCGGAAAGCGCAGCGCGCCCACGCGCGCGCCCTTGGGCAAGGACCATTCGGCAATCAGCGGCTGACCGGCGTCGCCCGGGTTGCTCCAATAACCGTGCCAGCCCGCGCTTGGCCGCATCAGCACCGCGAGCGTCACAGTACCGCCGGGCGCGGCTGACGACTCGGCGATCAGTTCGGGCGCGATATGCGGCGTGCCAGCGCGCGCAGGCGCAGTTGCCCCGAGCAGCGCGAGCGCCAGAAATGCCAGCATTTTAAGGGCAATGGCCCGCATCTCTGATAAACTCCACCGGCCCGGATCGCAGCACTTGCAAGTGTAACGCGGTGCCGTCATCAGGGCTTTGACCACATTGCCGTACAAGATCAAGGAAGCCCCATGCGCCGTGTATTCGTTCCGCTGGCTCTGCTCGTTACACCGCTCCTATCGGCCTGCGCTGCGCAGCAGGTCGCCGAGCCGGGCTATGCCGCGCCGGTCTCGCTCCCAAGCGGTCCGCCCAAGCTGATCGTGGCGATCTCGGTCGACCAGTATTCGGCCGATCTGTTCGCGCAGTACCGCTCGCATTACCGCTTCGGCCTCGCCCGGCTGCAGCAGGGCGCGGTGTTCCCCTCGGGCTTCCAGTCCCACGCTGCGACCGAGACTTGCCCGGGCCATTCGACCCTGCTGACCGGCGATCACCCGGCGCGCACCGGGATCATTGCCAACACCTGGTACGAACCCGGCGGCCCGCGCGGGACCAAGCCGATCTACTGCGCGGAAGATGACCGCAATCCGGATTCGACCGCGAGAAACCCGGTGGTTTCGGCCTATCACCTCAAGGTCCCGACGCTGGGCGAATATATGAAGGCCGCCGATCCGCGCAGCCGCAACGTCGCGGT
Organism: Sphingomonadaceae bacterium; assembly: GCA_025359685.1. GTDB lineage: Bacteria > Pseudomonadota > Alphaproteobacteria > Sphingomonadales > Sphingomonadaceae > Novosphingobium. Next base: position 11,210 of record JANYEY010000042.1, read on the forward strand.
CTCCGCGAAGGACCGCGCGGTGATGATGATGGGCGGGCACACGATCGATGCCGCTTATTGGTGGAAAGGCGCAGGCTTTGTCACGCTGGCCGGGCGCGATTTGGCTCCTTCGGCGGTGGCCGAGAATGCGGTGGTGACGACTACGCTCAAGACCGGCGCCCCGGCACTCGCCGCGCCCGCCTGGTGCCAGTCGGCCGATCACGCCGTGGCTTTGGGCAAGAAGGGCAACACCGGCCAGTTCCGCTTCGCGCTGCCTGCCGTGGGCAGCGAAGCCAACGCCCCGGACTTTTTCCGCATCTCGCCGCGCATGGACGGCGCGACGGTTGACCTGGCCGAGCGGCTGGTCGACGAGATGGGCCTCGGCAAAGGCGGCGCGCCCGATATCCTTTCGGTCTCGCTCTCGGCGACCGATTACATCGGCCACGCCACCGGCACCGAAGGGGTCGAGATGTGCATCCAGATGGCCGAGCTCGACAAGAACATCGGCCGCCTGCTCGATCACCTTGACGCGGCAGGGATCGATTACATGGTGGTGCTCTCGGCCGATCACGGCGGGCTAGACACCCCCGAACGGCTTGACGAACAGGCGCTGCCGCGTGCGGTGCGGGTCGATCCGGCGCTGACCCCCGATGCCCTGTCGAAGGCGGTCGCGGCCAAGACCGGGATCAAGGTCGACGGCCCGCTGCTGCTCGCTGAAGCCGTATTCGGCGATTTCTACGTCAACCGCGCCGTGCCCGCCGCGCAGCGCCCGGCGGTGATCCAGGCGCTGGTCGCCACGGTAAAGGCCAACCCGCAGGTCGCCGCGGTGTTCACCGCCGAGGAGCTTGCCAAGACCCCGATGCCGACGGGAAATCCGCAGGACTGGACGCTCAAAGACCGCGCCCGTGCCTCGTTCGATCCGGCGCGGTCGGGCGATGTGGTGATCCTGCTCGACCGCGCGATCGTGCCGATCCCCGAACCGATGCCCGGCGCCTATATCGCGACCCACGGCAGCGCGTGGGACTATGACCGGCGCGTGCCGATGCTGTTCTGGCGCAAGGGCCTGCCCGCCTTCGAACAGCCGCAGCCGGTTGAAACGGTGGACATCGCACCGACCTTGGCCGCGATCCTTGGGCTGACCCTGCCCGACGGGACCTTCGATGGGCGCTGCCTCGATCTCGATGGGGGCAGCGGGAATACCTGCGCGAAATAGGCGCAGGTCCTGCCCCAAAGGGCAGCCGTCTTGTGCCTTGTCGAACCCTGAGGCCGGGCCTAGACCGCAGTCATGACTGACAAACGCGACCTCTTGATCCTTGGCGGCGGGCTCGTCGGCATGACGCTCGCTCTCGCTGCGGCGAAGCAGGGGATCACCAGCCACGTCGTCGACAAGGCGCTGCCCGAGGAACTGACCGCGGAGGGAACTGACGGGCGCGCTTCGGCGATTTCAACCGCGAGCTGGAACCTGTTCACCAACATCGGCCTAGCTGACCGGCTCGAACCGCTGGGCTGCCCGATCACCTCGATCGCGGTGACCGACGGGATGAAGCCAGGGCGGATCGATTTCCAGCCAGGTGCGGACGACGGTTCGCTGGGCCGGATGTTCGCCAACCGCGACATCCGCCTCGCACTGTTCGAAGCCGCGCGGGCTGAGCCGGCGATCTCGTGGTCGAGCGGGGTTGAACCGGTTGCGCGGACCCGCGGCGAGCATGGCGTTTCGGCCACGCTCAGCGATGGACGGGTGCTTGAGGCCAGCTTGCTGATCGGTGCCGAAGGGCGGCAATCGCCGACCCGCGCCGAGGCCGGGCTCTCGTCAGCGCGCTGGGACTATCGTCACCGCGCCTTCGTCACCGCGATCACCCATGAACAACCGCACCAGGGCGTGGCGTGGGAGATCTTCTATCCGACTGGGCCATTGGCGTTGCTGCCGTTGCTCGACTTGCCCGATGGGCGGCATCGCAGCGCGGTGGTGTGGACCGTGGACGAAAAGGACGCGGCGGGGATTGCCGGGCTGTCGGAGGCGATGTTCCTCAGTGAGATCGTGCGGCTGATGGACAGCGTGTTCGGCAAGGCTGAGCTGGTCGCGCCGCGCATGTCATGGCCGCTCAACTTCCACCATGCTGGGCGGATCGTGGAACAACGGCTCGCGCTGATCGGCGATGCGGCGCACGGGATGCACCCGATCGCCGGGCAGGGGTTCAACCTCGGCCTGCGCGATGTCGGCTGCCTGGTCGAGGTGCTGAGCGAAGGCATGCGGCTGGGGCTCGATCCGGGCGACGCGCAACTGCTCGCGCGTTATGAGCGCTGGCGCAGTCTCGATGCGACCAGCGTCATGGCGACCACGGACGCTCTGGTCCGACTGTTCGGAATCCCGGGCCGCCTGCCCAGCCTGGTGCGGCGCATGGGCATGGGGATCGTCCAGCGCACCGGCCTGATCAAGCGCTTCTTCATGGACGAGGCGCGCGGCATGTCGGGCGACCTGCCGATGCTGCTTAAGGCGCAGTAAGGTACCGTTTCCCACCTCCGTTCGTCCTGAGGCGGCCGCAGGCCGTCTCGAAGGACTGCGCGCGTCTAGCCCGCAGGCGTGGCGGCGGGCAGCCCCGGCTGGCGCACCGCTTCGCCGTTGCCGTCCTTGAGCAGCTCTGGCTCGGTCAGCGCGGCCTGTTCGATCACGTCGAGCGCGGCCTGGGCATCGGCATAGCGCCGCGCTGCTACCATCCAGTCACGCGCCTGGGCGCTGGCGGGCAGCTTGCCGACCTCGGTAATCGCGGCTTCGACCTGGCCGCTGCGCAGGAGCAGCTTGGCGTGATCCAGCCGCTGGTCTGGGGTCGAGGTCTTGCCATCATCGTGGCGGATCACGAACAGTCCGGAAAGCTCACGGGTGAAGCGGCTCCAGCTGTCTTCGTCTTTGGGTTTGTCGAGCAACGCGGGCGACAGCCCGTCGAGCTGCGCGGCGAGCTGGTCGAGCGTGACCGGCGCCTTGGCGGCGGCGACCACGGTGCTGACTGCGGCGGGGCGGGCGGTATTAAAGCGGGTGCGCAACTGTGCTTCGAGATAATCGAGCGGTTTGCCCTGTTCGATCGCCCGGCGCGAGGCGGTGGCGACCAGCAAGGCTTCGGCCCGCGCTGAATTGCCGCCCAGCGCGGCGGTCTGCAGGTTGAGCTGAGCCATGCGGCGTTCGAGCGCGGCGACCTCCTGGTCCATTTGGGTCGCGGCAAAGCTCGGCGAGGGGCTGGGCGAGGCGAGCACCTGCTGCGGGCCGGCGGCAACTGCAGGCGCGCGTTGGCCCAGGTCGATCTGGCCGTTCCACACCAGCCAGCCGATCAGCCCGGCCCCGCCGAGGAAGGAAATCAGCCCAGCGAGTAGCATTCCCCGGAGCGAAGGTCCGGTGCGGGCAGCTACAGCAGGCCGGGATGTGTAATAGTCTTCGGGCATCAATCTTCAGTTCTGTCAGCCTGCGTTCGAGGCGTTGGGGCGACCCGCGGGCCACGTCTCTTGGCACATCTGGCGGGCCAAGGCCAGCAGCGCCTTGTCTTCGGGATGGGCGGCGGCGGCGACCTCGCCCCAACCGTCGCCCGCTGCCGCCGCAATCCGCAACGACAGCGCAGCAAGGCGCAGCGGGGCACGGCGGATGCCCAGCCTTACGCATTCGGCGGTCAGATGATGCGCCGCCTCGGCCGAATGTAGCAGGGCGATTGCGGACTGGCGCAGCAGCGCCTCAAGCTCGGCGGGCAGCGGGCGCGGCTGGCTGGCATAGACCACGCGTTCACCCATGGTCACTCCGCCGGGCAGCGACAGCGCGATCCGCTCTTGCCCGGCGAGGCGCAGCAGGCGGCGGTGACTGGGATCAAGCTCACCGAGCAACGCCTGAAGCGACCCGGTGCCACTAGCGGCAACGGCAAATCCCGCGCTGCGTGCTGCCGCTGCAGTCGCCTCGCCCACCGCATAGACCGGCAGGCCGCGCAAGGCCCCGAGCCCGCGGCCGCCCTGGAGGAACACCTGGGTGCTCCCGATCAGCAGCGCGTCATAGCGATCGGGTGCCACCGCCTCCCAGCTTTTCGCTACCACTTCGAACAGCGGGAAACTGCGGGCGTCGAGCCCGGCTGCGCGCGCGGCCATGGTGCTGGCTTCATTGCCCGGTTCGGGACGAATGATCACCAGCGGCACCATGGTCAATGCCCTCCCGGCGGATCGAAATGAGCACGGATGGCGGGGCCCGCGCGGCCCAGCAAGTCGGCGGCGAGCGCTGCGGGCGCGGCGATATCGCCCGGCGCAAAACTGGCCTGCCCGCGTACTTCCTCGGCACCGTCCGGGCTGAGCAGCGCGGCAGTCATCGCCAGCATGGGGCCGTCGGCCTCGGTCAAGACCGCGATCGGGCTGTGGCAATTGCCGCCCAGCGCGGCGAGCAGCGCGCGTTCGGCGAGCACCGCGTGGTGGCTGGGGGCGTGATCGATCGCGCGGAGAAGCGCGCGCGTCGCGGAATCTTGCGTCCGGCACTCGATCGCGATCGCGCCTTGCCCGGGTGCAGGGAGCCATTCGCGCGGATCGAGCGGGGTGCCGGTGCCGCCCATGCCCAGCCGGTTGAGCCCGGCCATGGCGAGCAGCGTGGCATCGGCCTCACCCGCTTCCAGTTTGGCGAGCCGGGTCGCGACATTGCCGCGAATGCCGACCACGCTGCAATCGGGCCGTGCGCGCAAGGCCAAGGCAGCCCGGCGCGGCGCGCTGGTGCCGATCCGCGCTCCGGGCGGCAAGTCGGCAAGACTATATATTTTTCGCTCATCCTGAGCCTGTCGAAGGAGCAGGCAATCGCGCACATCTTCGCGCGGCAGCACCGCGGCGATGGTAATTTCATCGGGCCGGATCGTCTCGACATCCTTGAGCGAATGAACCGCGAGGTCGATCTCGCCGGCCAGCAGCCAGGCGTCGAGTTCCTTGGTCCACAGTGCTTTGCCCCCTGCATCGGCGAGTGAGCCCTTCACCTTGTCACCACTGGCCGTGACCGGCACGATCTCCACCGCAATACCCGGATGCGCGGCGAGCAGGCGGTCGCGCGCCTCTTCGGCCTGCGCCATGGCGAGCGGCGAGCGGCGGGTGCCGAGTTTGAGTCGGGGACGGTCGGGCATGGCAGGTTGTGCTAGTGCGCAATGCCTTTAAGGGAAAGTCGCGATGCCGATTGTCCTCGGAATTGAATCGTCCTGCGACGAAACTGCGGCCGCGCTGGTGCGTGATGACCGCACAATCCTTGCGCAGCGCATCGCTTCGCAGGATGAGGCTCATCGCCCTTATGGCGGGGTCGTCCCCGAAATCGCAGCCCGCGCTCATGCCGAACGGCTCGCCCCGCTGATCGAAGCGGTCATGGCCGAGGCCGGACTGGGATTTGGCGATCTCGATGCCATCGCCGCCACCGCCGGACCCGGCTTGATCGGCGGGGTGATGGTCGGGCTGGTCAGCGCCAAGGCGCTCGCGATGGCGAGCGACAAGCCGCTGATCGCGGTCAACCACCTTGAAGGCCACGCGCTGTCGCCGCGGCTGGCCGATCCATCGCTGAAGTCCCCGTACCTGCTGCTGCTGGTCTCGGGCGGGCATTGCCAGATCCTGCTGGTCGAAGGCGTCGGGCGCTACCGCCGCCTGGCCACCACAATCGACGATGCGCTGGGAGAGGCGTTCGACAAGACCGCCAAGATCCTTGGCCTCGGCTTCCCCGGCGGACCCGCGGTGGAGCGCGCCGCGCTTGAGGGCAATCCCAAGGCCGTGCCGCTGCCGCGTCCGCTACTGGGCAGCGCGGAGCCGCATTTCTCGTTCGCCGGGCTCAAGAGCGCGGTACTGCGGGCGAAACAGGCGGAGGTCCACGCTGACCCAGATATCGCCGCTGCGTTCCAGCAAGCCGCGATCGACTGCGTGATCGACCGCACGCGCAAGGCGCTGAGCACGATTGCAAAACCAAACGCGCTAGTCGTTGCGGGCGGGGTCGCCGCCAACAAGGCGGTGCGCGCCGCACTAGAAAAGCTCGCGGGCGAACACGGCCTGCCGTTCGTCGCGCCGCCGCTGGCTTTATGCACCGATAACGCCGCGATGATCGCCTGGGCCGGGCAAGAGCGCCTCGCCCTGCCGGGGTTCACCGCTGACCCGTTCGATTTCGTGGCGCGTCCGCGCTGGCCGCTCGACCCCGATGCCGCGCCGGTGCGCGGGGCGGGGGTCAAGGCGTGACCCTTCGACAAGCTCAGGGCGAGCGGATCGGAATCATCGGAGCAGGGGCATGGGGCACTGCGCTGGCGCAGGCGCTCGCGGCGGAGACCACGCCGGTCACGCTATGGGCGCGTGAGGCTGAGCTGGTCGCCGAGATCAACACCGCTCACCGCAACAGGTTGTTCCTGCCCGGTACCGCGCTGTCCTCGCACATCCATGCGACTGCCGATCTGGCCGACTTTACGGGGCTGTCGCTGCTGCTGGCGGTCACCCCCGCGCAGCACCTCGCGCGGGTGCTCGCGCAGTTGCCGGGCTACACCGGCGACCTGGTGCTCTGCGCCAAAGGGATCGAGGCCGGGACCGGGCGGCTGATGGCTGATGTCGCCGCCGAGGCGGCGCCGCAAGCGACCATTGCGGTGCTCTCCGGTCCGACCTTCGCGCACGAAGTCGCCGCGGGCCTGCCCACTGCAGTCACGCTGGCGTGCGGCGGCGGTGAGGTGCAGTGGCGGCGGATCGCCCCGCTGCTCTCGCGCCCCATGCTGCGGCCTTATTATTCAGACGACGTAACCGGCGCGGAGATCGGCGGCGCGGTCAAGAACGTGCTGGCGATCGCATGCGGCGTGGTCGAAGGGCTGGGGCTGGGTCAGAACGCCCGCGCCGCGCTGATCGCGCGCGGTTATGCCGAAATGCTGCGCTTCGGGCTCGCCCGCGGCGCGCGCGCCGAAACGCTCGCGGGCCTGTGCGGCCTGGGCGATCTGGTGCTGACCTGCTCGTCCACCGCCAGCCGCAACTTCTCGCTCGGCAAGGCGCTGGGCGAGGGGCTCTCTGCGGCCGAGGCGTTGGCGGGGAAAAATTCGGTTGCCGAGGGCGCTTCGACCGCGCCGGTGCTGGCTGAGCTTGCGTTGCGGGACGGTATCGACATGCCGATCGTCATGACCGTGGCGCGGCTGCTTCGCGGCGAGGTTCCGGCGCGGCAGGCAGTGGCCGAGCTGCTGTCGCGCCCGCTCAAAGCCGAAGGACCGCAGGCATGAGCGCGCAGGAAGCCCCCCACGATGATATCAAGGCGCTCGCCAAGGGCGGGCGGACCAACTTCTTCGGGTTCCTGCTGCGCCTGCTCGGCACCGCGCCGTTCCTGTTCATCGCCGGACGGCTCTATGGGGTCGAGGCGCTGGGGGTCTATGCCTCGGCGGTGCTAATCGCCGAGCTGGCGGCGCAATTGTGCGGGCTCGGCCAGCGCCGGGGTCTGGCGGCTCGCCTCGCCGAAGGTGGCCGCGATCCTGCGCATACCGTGACCGATGCGCTGGTGTTGACCACCGGCCTGTCGCTGCTGGTGGCGCTGCTGCTATACCTTGTGCCTGCGCCGATGTTTCCCGCCGGGCAGTTCAGCGAATATGACCGGCTGCTGCCCTTCGCGATCATTCCCAATGCGCTGACCGACGTGATGCTCGCCGCGCTGGCTTACGGCTATAACGTCAGTGCGACAGTGCGGGCGCGGTCGCTGGTCGAACCGTGGGTCCAGACCCTGACCGCGATCGGCTGCCTCTGGCTGATCCCCGAAGGCGGACTGACGCTGTCCTACCTGTTCTCGAAGATCGCCGCCGCGCTGTTCGCTTTCTTCCCGCTGCTCAGCAGCCTGGGCCTGCCGCGCGGCTGGCGGCCCGAGCGGGCGCGATTGTGGCGCACGGCAGCCCAGTCCGCGCCGCTCGCCGGAGCCGATCTGGTCGAATGGGGCTCGCGCCGGCTTGACCTCGCGATCCTGGGGTTCCTCACCACGCCGACCGCGGTCGGGGTCTATTTCGCCGCGCAGCAAGTCGCCTCGCTACCGCAGAAGCTCAAGACCAGTTTTGAGCCGATCCTCGGGCCAGTAATCACCCGCAATATCAAGGAAGGCAATTACGCGGCGATCGCGCATCAGGTGTGCCAGGTCGGCTTCTGGATCGTTGCGGTGCAGGCGGGGATTGCACTGGCACTGGGCATTCCGGGTCCCGACGTGATGGGCTTGCTCGGCAAGGACTTCATCGGCGGCACCGGCGCGCTGGGCTTCCTGCTCGCCGCCGAAGTGGTCGCGGCAACCGCAGTGGTCTCCGAAGCGGCGCTGGTCTACCTCGCGCGCGGACCCAACCTTCTGATCTCGCTGTTCACGATCTCGCTGCAAGGCGTGCTGACCTTCGGCGGGATCGAGCTCGTCGAACAGTTCCATTACAACGACAAGTTCGCCGCCGCCGCCGCCGCAGGATCGCTGGCGTTGTCGTTGGGCGTAGCCTCGCTGCTCAAGTCGCGGCTGCTGGCGCGGATCCTCAAGCATTCGATCAACAACTGGCGCTGGCCGCTGGTCTGGGCGGCGGCCCCGGCGGTGCTGGTAGGCTGGCTGACCCAGCGCCTGCTGCCGCACTGGGCCAGCCTGGTGTTCGGGATCCCCGCGATCCTGCTCGCCTACGGTTTCGTCATCTGGCACAAGGGCTTCGGCCCCGAAGACCGGGTGCTGTTCCGCCGCAATGTCGGCGCGTGAGGGGAAGGGAGTTGCCGCAATGATGCAGGATTTCGAAGCGCATTGGCTGCTCTACGGCGGGATCGCGCTCGCCGCGCTGCTGATCGTCTGGTGGATGCTGTCGCGTTCATCAAAGCGCACGCGGGACCGCTCGTACAAGCCCGATGTGCTCGACGAAGGCGTCGGCCCCGCCGCACGCAACCAGGCGCTGATCGATGCAGCTCCGGCGGCGCAAGTGGTGATGCCGCCGGTGATGTCCGATGCGCTCGGCGGCATGGGTGAGGTGGTCGCGAGGGCCGCGCAGGCTGAGGTAGCGGATGCCGCGCCGGTGGAGGTTGCGCCGCCGCCACCACCGTCACTGCCGCCGCCGCCTGCGCCTGCTCCTGAACCGGTTGTCGCGTCAGAACCCGAACCTGAGCCAGTCGCGGAAGTCACGTCAGAACCAGAACCCGCTCCGGCACCAACGCCCGAACCGGCACAAACGCCCGAACCGGTCGCACCGCCGCCAACGACAAACGCAGGCGATGACCTGTCGAAAATCAAAGGCCTCGGCCCCAAGCTCCAGGCGCTGCTGCCCACACTGGGCCTCAGCACCCACGCCCAGATCGCCGCACTGACCGAAGCCGATTTGGCTGCACTAGACCCCAAACTTGGCCCGTTCGCCGGAAGGCCAGCGCGAGACGGCTGGGTCGAACAGGCGAAGTATCTTGCTACTGGGGATGTCGCCGGGTTCGAAGCGCGGTTCGGGAAGGTCTAACGCCCGAAGCGGCGCTTGCTCTCCCGCCCGAACCGGCCCTTGCGGGTCCCCGGCTTACCCTCATTGCTCCGCCCTACAATCGGCGCGCGTTTGTCGCTGTCGGGGATGCCGAGTTCGTCCGCTTCCAGCTTGCGGATCTCGTCGCGCAGGCGGCCGGCTTCCTCGAACTCCAGATCCGCCGCGGCGTTTCGCATCTTCTTTTCGAGGTCCTCAATGTAGCCGCGCAAATTGTGACCCACGAGGTTGTTGGCGCCTTCCGCGTCAATCTCGACCAGCACGCCGTCGCGGCTGGCGGTGTCGGCGACGATGTTGTGGATATCGCGCTTGATGCTTTCGGGCGTGATGCCGTGTTCGATGTTGAACGCGTGCTGTTTTTCGCGGCGGCGGTCGGTTTCGGCGATCGCGCGTTCCATGCTGCCGGTCATTCGGTCCGCATATAGGATCACCCGGCCATCGACATTGCGCGCGGCGCGGCCGATGGTCTGGATCAGCGAGGTTTCGCTGCGCAGGAAGCCTTCCTTGTCGGCATCGAGGATCGCGACCAGCCCGCATTCGGGAATGTCGAGGCCCTCGCGCAGCAGGTTGATCCCAACGAGCACGTCATACACGCCAAGCCGCAGGTCTCGGATCAGTTCGATCCGTTCGAGCGTTTCGACATCGGAGTGCATGTAGCGCACGCGCAAGCCTGCCTCGTGCATGAATTCGGTCAGGTCTTCGGACATGCGCTTGGTC